>DAOTYR010000060.1:0-6658 GCA_034434655.1 Chloroflexaceae bacterium | reverse complement strand
CGCGGCGGCGAGCAGCAATGGCGGCCAGGCCGGCAGCAGGTAGCGCGAGTAGAGGGTGGTGCCAATCAGCACGAAGCTGGCAATCACCGCCAGTCCCGCCAGGAGCAGGAACGCCGTCAGACGGGCGGTTGCCGGCGTGGCGCCGTCTGTCCCCTCCTCGGCGGCCCGGCCAGCAACGGCTGATAACCTTGCCAAAGCCGTCTGGTGGGCCTCGAACGGCTGTTCATTTGCGCGCGCCCCGAGGCGGGCGATGCTATAGCCGCTTCCGGCGCGATCGTCCGCCTGGCGCGCAGGGACATTCCTGTGCGGGCCATCGAGCGCCGCGCGACGCAAGCCGCGCATGGCCAATGCCAGCAGCGGAGCGACCAGCAGTGGACCTGGCAGGTAGCGCAGCAGCCAGTCGCCAGCGGCAACGGCGTGCCGCTGCGCCACGGCGATGCGCGCTTGCTCGGTGTCGAGCTTGTGCCGCTCAGCGCTGCCGTAGTGGAACGGCGCCAGGCAGGCCAGGCCGAGGAGCGCGACGATCAGGGCCACCCGCAGCAGGGCCAGGCGCCGCCAGCGTTCGGAGCTGGCGGGCAACAGCAGGACGGCCAGCACCGGTATGACAAACAGCAACAAGCCCGAGAGCTTGATCAGACTCGCGGCCCCTAGCAGCGCCCCTACCAGCAGCGCGTCGCGTCTGCCCGCAGCCGGGCGGCTGGCGAAGCCGATGCTGGCCCACAGCAGCAGCGCGCCGGCCAGGGCGAGCATGCTGTCGGGCAACCCCAGCACGTCGTGCAGGCCGGCGAGAGGGGCGAGGGCATACAGCGCGCCGGCCAGCGCGCCGGCCCGCGGATGGCCGAGGGATCGTCCTGTCGCGACCAGGGTGAGCGCCGTGGCAAGGCCGCAGGCCACCGACAGCAGGCGCGCCGGGAGCAGCGGATCCACCGGCAAGGGGGCCAGGGCCGCCAGGGCCAGTTCGTGCAGGAGCTTGCCATCGGGCAGCGTCGCGCCGGCAACCCCCGGCGTGGCGAGCATGGAGGGAAAGAACCGCGCCCGGACCAGATATACCGCCTCATCGTTGAACAACGGCAGCGCCAGCAGCGCGGGCAGGCGCAACCCCAGGTACAGCAGCGCCAGCAGCGCCACGGTCAGCCCCAGGCTGCGCCTGGCGGCGCGGCGCTGCTGCGGCGAGGGGGGCCGGCTCGTTGAGGGGGGCGCTTGTACATCCATGATGTGAACATAGGCCATTCACGGGAGGAGGGGGGGAAACCGGGTTTCCCCACACCCCCGCCTGTGGGAGGGCCTCGCCCTCAAGCAGGGGTATGGGGAAACCAGGTTCCCCCATACCCCCGCCCGCGGGCGGGTTTGGGAGGGCCTCGCCCTCAAGCAGGGGGCTGGGGAAACCGGGTTTCCCCAGCCCCCCCGGTAGGAGGGTTTGGGAGGGCATAGCCCTCCCAGGACGACCTTGTTTCTCCCGTTGCGGATGCGGGCCGGAGGCCCGCGCACCCGGCGCCCGCCCGCGGGCAGGCGCAGCCCTCCATCCTTACAGATCCAACCGCACCTTGGCCCCGAAGTTCTTCTTTTCCTTGCTGGGAAAGTAGGTCAGACAGGCCGCATCGAGCAGGTCGGCGGTGAGCGCCGGTTGTTCCATGTTGTACTTCGCGATCGAAATCAACTGGTCGAGGATATCGCGCGGCTGGCACATGCGGAAGGGCCGGTTGTCCGGTTTGTACCATTTGCTGACCAGGTAATCAATGGCCCGATCATCGTAACGCACGCCCCGCACCTTGCACATGATCTTCCAGATCTCGCGCCACTGCTCCTCGGTGGGGTCAATGATCTCGAACTTGAACTTGATGCGCCGCAACAGGGCGTCATCGCCGAGATCCTTCGGATCCAGGTTGGTCGAGAACATAATCAACTGGTCGAAGGGGATCTGGATCTTCTGCCCGGTGACGGTGTTGAGGAAGTCGAAGCGCTTCTCCAGGGGCACGATCCAGCGGTTGAGCAGGTCGAAGACCCGCACCTGCTGCCGCCCGAAGTCGTCAATCAGGAAGATGCCGCAGTTGGCCTTCATCTGGAACGGCGCTTCGTAGATCTTTGAGGTCGGGTTATAGATCAGATTCAACTGCTCCAGGGTCAACTCACCGCCGACGATCACCACCGGGCGGCTGATACGCACCCAGCGCTGGTCGTACTCCTGCTGCTCGTCCCAGGGGCGTTTGGGCGCTTCGTGCACGATGGCGTCGTACATCTTGATAATCGCGCCATCGGCGTAGATCGTCTGCGGAATAAAGATGTCATCGCCCATCAGGTGGGTGATCCGCTCGGCGATGGTGGTCTTGCCATTGCCGGGATAGCCGAAGAGCATAACCGAGGAGCCCGAGTTCACCGCCGGACCCACCGAGTTCAGGATCGACTCGTCAATGACCAGGCCGTGGAAGGCGTCACGGATGTTTTTGCGGGTCACTTTAACATTTTTGACCGTCTGGGCCTTGACCGAGGCGATCCAATCGTCAATGGGCACGGGGGCCGGCCCGGCGTACTGGGTCTTCTGCAGGGCCGCCTGGGCCGCCTCCTGCCCGCGGGGGGTGAGCACATACTCGTAGTTGATGTCGCCAAAGCCTTTCTGGCCGATAATGTCAATCTGTTCGACCCGCCGGAGATCCTGGATCAACTCCTCGACAATGCGGTAATAGAGACACAGCGCATCGGCCAGTTCGCGGCCGGTCATGCGCCCGCGGTTGTAGAGCACGCGCAGGAGGTGCTCGGTCAGAAAGGTGCGGTTGAGGCCGGTCTCCGCCATGGTCTGGGGCGGGGGAGGCACGAAGCTGTTGTTCAGTTGCGGGCGCGCCTCGTCCTCGGACGGCGGGGGGTCGCCGATAGCGCGCAGACTGGCGATGTTCTCGCCCCGCGCCCGCGCTTCGGCGATCAACTGCTCCAGATCCTGCACGTGCATCTGGAGGTGGAGCATGGCATCGGCGTCATTCCTGGCCTGAGCCTCTTTCAGGCACGCATAGACCGCGCGCGCCACGGTGTATTTGACCCCGTCAATATACAGATGGTGGAGGTATTCGGTATCGCGAACGTAGCAATCGCGCGAGTGGCCCTTGCGGCGGAGCATATCGTCGTAGGATTGCTGATCGAGCAGGTAGCGCATACGTCTCCAGTCTAACGTGAACATAAGCTCTCGGAGCGGGGCGTGGGGAAACCTGGTTTCCCCACGCCCCCGCCCGCGGGAGGGCCAGACCCTCAAACAGGGGTGTGGGGAAACCCGGTTTCCCCACACCCCCACCCGGTGGGAGGGCTGCGCCCGCCCAGGAAGACGCCTGTTCATTCCACCGGGGCGCGCAACTGCGCGGCAGTCTGTAGTATAGCGATCGGACGGATAAACGCCTATAGCGCGCCGGTACCGAGGCGATCTGATACTGCCGGGGCGCTTGCCTGCCTCACCTGCTTGCCCCCGCCTCCCGCCCGCGGGAGGGTTTGGGAGGGCTGCGCCCTCACGCAGGGGTGTGGGGAAACCGGGCTTCCCCCCGCCTCCCGCCCGCGGGAGGGCCTGGCTCTCGAGCAGGGGGATGGGGAAACCGGGTTTCCCCGTCCCCCTGGCGGGAGGGGGTGTGGGCGCCCCGCCATCCCCCGCGCCGCCCCGGGTGGTCGTAATGGTTCTGTGCTACTGTAGATGAGCGGCAAGGTCGAAGCGTCGGCTGCGCCAACGCTTCGGCCCAACGAGCGCAACCCGGCAACGAAGCCCGGACGCTGTACGACGTTCCCGGTGGGGGGCGCGGAGAGGCTGCGCCTCCCCGCAACCACAGAGGGGTTGGCGGATGGAGCAATTCTGGCTATCCGACTGGCGTTCGTTAATGGGGGCTGTGTTGCACTGGCTGGCCGGCGGCGACCCGTATGGCCCGTTCACCATGGCCGACGGCACGGCCTACGAAGCCGGCTGGTACGCCTATCCGCCGGCCACGCTGCTGCTGGTCGCGCCCCTGGCGCTGCTGCCCTGGCAAGTCAGCGGGGTGCTGGTGCAACTCCTCTCGATCATCGGCTTTGAACGCTGGGCCAGGCGGGCGAGCGGGCGCGTCGCCCTGCCCTGGGTGCTGCTCTGGCTGCCGTTGATGCAGGGGCTGGTGATCGGGCAAACCACGCTGCTGGCCCTGGTGGGCCTGATGCTCGCCGAGCAGGCCCTGCGCGCCGGCCACGACCGCCGCGCGGCGTTGCTGCTGGCCCTGTGCCTGCTCAAACCTCAGGCCACCGTCCTGGGGGCAGCGTGGCTGCTGTGGCTGGCGCTACGCGAGCGCCGCTGGCAAGTGCTCGGCTTCTTTGCCGGCATCTGCGCGCTGCTCTGGGGCGGCGTGGCGCTCGTCGCCGGCCCGCAGATCTACATCCAGTGGTACCAGGGCCTCAACGCCTATCGCGTGGCCCTGCCCGACCGGCCGCTCCTCGCGCTGCCCTTCGGCCCCGCGCTGGGGCTGCTGGCCGCGGGGCTCTGGTGGCGCCACGGGCGCCATGATCCCTTCGGCGCCCTGGTGCTGCTGAATACGCTGCTCTACCCCCTCTCGGTGATCTACATCGCCATCGGGATCGCCTTCGTGGTCATCCGCTGGCGCCCGGCCTGGCCCTGGTACCCGCTGGGGCTGAGCTGGCTCATTCCCGCCGTGGTTATCCTGGGAGAGCGCACCCCGGATACGATTGCCGGGCTGACCCAGGCGATCATCGCCACCGGCCTCCTCGCCGGGCTGCTGCCGCGCCTGCCGTTGCCCTGGATCCGCGGCCATACCCCGCCGTGCTACAATACAGGCGATGAGCGACCAGCGCCTGCCGGCGGCCCAGACCGCCCACGAGCTTGATTTCATCAGCCATAGCCCCGCGCAGACCGAGCGCGTCGGCCAGCGGCTCGGCGAGCATCTGCGCGCCGGGGATGTGGTGCTGCTGGTGGGAACGTTCGGCGTGGGGAAAACCCAGTTTGTGCGCGGGGTCGCGCGGGGTCTCGATTCGCCCGATCTGGTCACCAGCCCCAGTTTTGTGCTGGTGAACGAGTACCGCGCCGGCCCGCGCCACCGGGGCATGCCGATCTATCACGTCGATCTGTACCGCATTGCCGAAGAGCGCGAACTGGTGACCATCGGGCTCGACGAACTCTGGTCCGGCGAGGGCGTCTGTCTGGTCGAGTGGCCGGAGCGGGCGCTGGCGCGCATCCCCGCCGACCATCTGGCGATTTACATGCAGCATGTCAGCGAAACCAAGCGCCGGCTGCGCTTCGTGCCTCACGGCCGGCGCTACGTCGAACTGGTCACGGCGTTCAAGGAGACGGCGTTCCACGGGTGAGCGGCGCCTCGGGCGGGTGCGCGGATCACCATGGCAACCCTGCGCGGGTTGTACACTTACTATGGTCTTTGAGAAATTAATCCGCTATACCGGGCTGGCCGTGGGGCTAAAGCCCTCGGCCACGGAATGCGAAGCCCGCCTGCGCGGGCTAGAGCGGATTATGTATTCAAAGACCATCTATAGTCTTTTGGAGCAGGGGTAGGGGGAAACCTGGTTTCCCCATCCCCTCACCCGGTGGGAGGGTCTGGGAGGGCTGCGCCTGCGGTGAGAACCCGGTTCCCCCACGCGCCGAGATACGGACATGTTGCTGGCAATCGACACGGCGACCAGTCTCACGGGGATCGCGCTGTACGACGGGCGCGGGCCGCTGGCAGAGTGCGTCTGGGAGTCGGGGCGCAACCACACCGCCCAACTGCTGCCGCAACTCGACCGGCTGCTCGGCTACGCCGGGGTGGAGTGCGGGGCGCTGCGGGCGGTCGGGGTGGCCCTGGGGCCGGGGAGCTGGAGCGGCCTGCGGGTGGGCATGAGCGTGGCCAAGGGCCTGGCCCTGGCAGGCGGGCTGGCCTTGCTGGGGATCAGCACCCTGGAAGCCCTGGCCTACCAGCACGCCCAGGCCGGGACGCCGATCTACCCGTTGATCCGCCTGGGACGCGACCGCTTCGCGACGGCGGCGTTTCGGTTCGATGCCGACCCGACGCGCCGCGAGCCGGATCGCAACGTGACCCTGGAGGAACTCTGCGCCGAGGTTGAGGACCGGGGCCTGTTCTGCGGCGACCTGGACGAGGGCGCGGTGGCCCGCATCCAGCGGGCGCTTGGCCCGCGGGCACTCTTTCCGCGCCCGGCGGCCAACCTGCGCCGCCCGGCCTTTCTGGCCGAACTGGCGTGGCAACGCCTGGTCAATGGGGAGCGTGATGATCTGGTGACCCTGGAGCCGATCTATCTGGGCGAGCCGGTGAAACCACGCCCGTGACCGGGCGCAGGCTTTCCGAGAGGGCGCAGCCTTCCATCGGGCAGGGGCAGGGGGAACCACGGGTGCCCACAACTGTTCACACCTGGGGCAACCCACGCCCCTGGGAGCGCGGGCGTCCCGCCCGCGTCGCGTCTCCGAGGGCAAGATGCCCTCGCTCCCAGGAGGCATGTGAACACGTACGGATGCCCCACCCTCCTCCACCCGGCGCGCGGCAGCGGCCTTCCATCGGGCAGGGGGAAGCCGCCTGCACCGGCGCATCAAAGGAGCGACAACCATGTCGGCGCTGAGCCGCTTTGAACATTTTATGGAGCAACTGGTGGAGGGGTCGGTAGCGCGGCTCTTCCGCAGCCCGGTGCAGCCGGTGGAGATCGCCCGGCG
>DAOTYR010000059.1:0-6252 GCA_034434655.1 Chloroflexaceae bacterium | reverse complement strand
ACCCATGAAACACGCCTGAAGCGCATGCAGCTACCGTTTCTCAACCTCTATCGTCACGGCTTCGCGCGGGTCGCGGTAGCCGTGCCCGCTGTGCGCGTGGCCGACCCGCTCTTCAACGCCGAACGCACCATCGCCCTGGCGCGGCGCGCCAGTGATGCCGGCGCGGCGGTGGCGCTCTTTCCCGAACTGGGGCTCTCGGCCTACACCAATGAGGATCTCTTTCACCAGGCCACCCTGCTCGAGGCCGCCCTCGCGGCCCTGGGCCAGGTGATGGTCGCCAGCGCCGGGCTGCGCCCCCTGTTGCTGGTGGGCGCGCCCCTGGCCGTCGAGGGCAAGCTCTTCAACTGCGCCGTCGCCATTCACGCCGGGCGCGTCCTCGGGGTGATCCCCAAGAGCTACCTGCCCAACTACCGCGAGTTCTACGAGAAACGGCACTTCGCCGCCGCCCGCGCCGCCCTGAGCGACAGCATCGCCCTCTTCGACGCCAGCGTTCCCTTCGGCCCCGATCTGCTCTTCGTGGCCCGGGATCTGCCCGCCCTCGCCATCCACGCCGAGATCTGCGAGGATGTGTGGACGCCCGTGCCGCCCAGTTCCTACGCCGCCCTCGCCGGGGCCACCGTGCTCTGCAACCTCTCGGCCAGCAACATCACCATCGGCAAGGCCGATTATCGCCGCGCCCTCTGCGCCGCCCAATCCGGCAAATGCCTGGCGGCCTACCTCTACTCCGCCGCCGGTCCCGGCGAAAGCACCACCGATCTGGCCTGGGATGGCCACGCTCTGATCTACGAAAACGGCGAGTGCCTCGCCGAGTCGCCACGCTTCGCCGGCGACGAACAGATCGTCTTCGCCGATGTGGACCTGGAACGCCTGCTGCAGGAGCGCATGCGCCAGACCAGTTTCGGCGACGCCGCCAGCGACTATCACGCGCGCCTGCACGCCTTCCGCCGCGTGCCCTTCGCCTTTGAACCGCCCGAGGGAGCGTTGCCCCTGCTGCGGGCCATCGAGCGCTTCCCGTATGTGCCCAATGACCCCGCTACCCGCGATGAACGTTGCTACGAGGCCTACAATATCCAGGTGCACGGCCTGATGCAACGGCTCAGGGCCACCGGCATCAACAAGGTGGTCATCGGCGTCTCCGGCGGCCTCGACAGCACCCAGGCGCTGATCGTCGCCGCCAGGACGATGGACCGCCTCGGCCTGCCGCGCGCCAACATTCTCGCCTATACGCTGCCGGGCTTCGCCACCAGCGAACGCACCCGCGCCAATGCCCACGCGCTGATGCGCGCCCTCGGGGTGAGCGCCGGCGAGATCGATATCCGCCCCTCGGCCCTGCAAATGCTCCGCGACATCAACCATCCCTACGCCCAGGGCGAGCCGGTCTTCGATGTAACCTTCGAGAATGTCCAGGCCGGGGAACGCACTTCGCATCTCTTCCGCCTGGCCAACTTCCATCAGGCCCTCGTCCTCGGCACCGGCGACCTGAGCGAACTGGCCCTGGGATGGTCCACCTATGGCGTCGGTGACCATATGTCGCACTACAACGTCAATGCATCAGTGCCGAAAACGCTCATTCAGCATCTCATTCGCTGGGTGATCCGCTCGGGCCAGTTCGACGAAGCGACGAACGCTACGCTGCTCTCCATCCTCGATACCGAGATCTCGCCTGAACTGGTGCCGGCCCGCGACGGCGCGGCCCAGGCCCCGGCCCAACACACCGAGGCGCTCATCGGCCCCTACGCCTTGCAGGACTTTAACCTCTACTACCTCACCCGCTTCGGCTTTCGTCCGAGCAAGGTCGCCTTTCTCAGCTACCACGCCTGGGCCGACGCGACTCGCGGCGCCTGGCCCGAGGGTCTGCCCGAGAGCAAACGGGTGGCCTATGACCTGCCGACGATCAAGCGCTGGCTGGAGGTCTTCCTGTACCGCTTCTTCCAGATCAGCCAGTTCAAGCGCTCGGCGCTGCCCAATGGCCCAAAGGTGGGCTCGGGGGGCTCGCTCTCGCCCCGCGGCGACTGGCGCGCCCCCAGCGATTCGAGCGCCCGCGTGTGGCTGGAGGAACTGCGCGCCAACGTGCCCGATGCGCCGCAGGAAGGCTAGGCGCTTTTCCGAATAATCAAGGTTATCCGCTTATGTTCCCCCAGGGCAGCGCCCTCCCGGACTCTGCCCCGAGGCAGGGGCGTGGGGCAACCTGGTTGCCCCACCCTCCCGCCAGAGAGGAAGGAGAGACGCATGCGCGTCCTTGTGTACGATACCCATTCCTATGATCGTACCTTTCTCGACCAGGCCAACCAGGGTCGCCACCAGTTGGAGTACACCTCGGCCCAACTCGACCCCCACACCGCGACCCTGGCCCAGGGCTTCGACGCCGTCTGTCTCTTCGTCAACGACCGGGCCGATGCGCCGGCCATCGAGCGTCTGGCCAGCGGCGGCGTGCGCATGATCGCCCAGCGCTCCACCGGCTTCAACAATATAGACCTGCTCGCCGCCCAGCGTCACGGGATCACGGCGATGCGCGTCGGCTACTACTCGCCCTATTCGGTCGCCGAGTTCGCCGTCGGCCTGTTGCAGACCCTCAACCGGCGCATCCACCGGGCCTACAACCGCACCCGCGAGTTCAACTTCCGCCTGGCCGGTCTCCTGGGCCACGACCTGCACGGGCGCACCGTCGGCGTGGTGGGCACCGGCAAAATCGGCGCGATCTTCGCGCGCATTATGCACGGCTTCGGCTGCCCCCTGCTAGCCTACGATGTGCGCGAAAATCCCGAGTGCCTGGCCCTGGGCGCCACCTATGTGAGCCTGGAAGAATTGCTGCGTCGCGCCGACATTATCAGCCTGCACGTCCCTCTGCTCCCCGAGACCCACCATATGATCAACGCCGCGACCCTGGCGCTGATGAAGCCGGGGGTGATGCTGGTCAACACCAGTCGCGGCGGCCTGATTGACACCGAGGCCCTGATTGCCGCCATCCAGCGCGGGCACGTCGGCGCCGTGGCCCTCGATGTCTACGAGGAAGAGGAAGGCAAGTTCTTCCGCGATCTCTCCGACACGGTGATAGATGACGAGGTGCTGGCCCGCCTGATGACCTTCCCCAATGTGCTCATCACCAGCCACCAGGCCTTCTTTACCTACGAGGCCATGACCACCATCGCCGAGACGACCATCCGCAACCTCACCGACTTCGAGGAGGGACGCGAAAACGAGAACCTGCTGCGCCCCGTCTAGCGCGATGACGGCCCACACGCCAACCTCGGCAAGCGGCCCGCCCCGTAACCTCCTCCCGCGCCATGCGGTACACACATTGCGGATGGGTTGCGAAAACGGGGGGCCGTATGCTCGCCAAGGTTCACAGTTGCGCCGTCATCGGCCTGGAAGGCCTCGTGGTCGAGGTCGAGGTAGACATCGCCCAGGGATTGCCGTCGTTCGCCGTCGTTGGCCTGGGTGACGCGGCGGTGCAGGAGAGCCGCGAACGGGTCCGCTCGGCGGTGCGTAACTCGGGGCTGACCTTCCCGATGAAACGCCTCACGGTGAACCTGGCCCCCGCCGACCTGCGCAAGGCCGGACCGGCCTATGATCTGCCGATCGCCGTGGGCCTGGCGCTGGCTTCGGGCCAGGTGTTCGGCGCCACCGAGGGGGCCGCCTTTATCGGCGAGCTTGGCCTTGACGGAGGGGTGCGCCACATCGAGGGCGTGCTGCCGATGGCCGCGGTCGCCCGCCAGCACGGCCTCACCACGCTCTACGTGCCGGTTGAAGACGCCGCCGAAGCCAGTCTGGTCGAAGGCATCACCGTCATCCCCGTGCGGAGCCTGGCCGAACTGCTCGCCCACATCAGCGGCGAGCGGCCCATCGCCCCCTACCTCAGCCAGATGCGCCATCTCCCCGAAGAGGAGACCTTCCCGGTCGACTTCCAGGACATCAAAGGGCAGGAACACGTCAAGCGGGCGCTAGAGGTCGCCGCCGCCGGCGGTCACAACCTGCTGATGTCGGGCACGCCTGGCTCGGGCAAGACGATGATGGCCCGCGCCCTGATCTCGATCCTGCCCCCCCTGCGCCTCGACGAGGCCCTGGAAGTGACCAAGATCTACAGCGTGTGCGGCCAGTTGCCCAGGGACACCCCCCTGGTGCGCCGCCGGCCCTTCTGCGCGCCGCACCACACCACCTCCATCGCCGGGCTGGTAGGCGGCGGCGCGGGACGCGCCCGTCCGGGCATGATCAGTATGGCCCATCGGGGCGTGTTGTTCCTCGACGAATTGCCCGAGTTCGGCCCCAAACTCGAGGTCCTGCGGCAACCGCTGGAGGAGCGGGTCGTTACCCTCAGTCGCTCCTCCGGGACCATTACCTACCCGGCGGCGGTGATGCTGGTCGCCGCCCAGAACCCCTGCCCCTGCGGCTGGCACGGCGATCCCGAGCGCCAGTGCACCTGCTCGCCAGCGATGGTCACGCGCTACCAGAAGCGCATCTCCGGGCCACTGCTCGACCGGCTGGACATCCACGTTGACGTGCCGCGGGTGAACTACGAGAAGCTCAGCAGTAACCGCCTGGGCGAGCCATCGCGGTCGATCCGCGAGCGGGTGATCGCCGCCCGCGAGCGCCAGAATCAGCGTTTCGGCGGCGCGGGGGCGCGCGTCAACGCCGACATGGGCCCGGCCGACATCCGGCGCCACTGCCAGCTCGACGGGGCGGGGCAGGCGCTCATGAAGGCCGCCGCGCGGCAGATGAACCTCTCGGCGCGCGGCTACCACCGCGTCATCAAGCTCGCCCGCACCATCGCCGACCTGGCCGGCGCCGAGCAGATCGGCCCGGCCCACCTGGCGGAGGCCGTCCAGTACCGGCCCCGCCGGATGGAATGAGAACCAACGGGATGAAAAAAGCTTGTTTCTGGGCGGGCTGCGCCCGCCCAGACCGCTCCCGCAGGCGGGGGGATGGGGAAATCCGGTTTCCCCATCCCCATGCTCGAGGGCTGCGCCCTTCCAGACCCTCCCGCGGGCAGGGGCGTGGGGAAACCTGGTTTCCCCACCCCCCTCGCCGAGGGCGTATGTTCACGTTAGAAGCACCTATGCCTCACATGTCAGCACTTCCTCTTCCCAACGCGCCCTGCCCGCCCGCCAACAACCCCGAGGCCATCCTGCACTGGCTCTACTGGCAGCACCTCCGAGCCGGACGGATCGAACCGCGACGCGAACACGCCGATCCCTTCTGGCGGCGCATCGCCGAGAAACACCACGACCGGCAGCGCCTGGCCGCCAGTCTCCGCGCTGACCCGGAACGCGAGACGCGCCTGGGTCGCATCGCCAGCGTGCTGGGTCTCGACCTTTCGGGGTTGGATCTTGAGGCGCAGATCGAGACGGTCGTGCGCGCCTTTGTGCCGATGCGGTACCATATCAGTGGAGAACTGGAACTGTTGGGGGAGGTCGAACGGGCCGCCGAGGTGCTCGTGGCGACGTATTGAGGCCACAGCGGGCGGTTCCTGGTCCGCAACATCCAACATCCACAATCCGAAATGGTATAATCCGAATGAACAAGGGTTTTCTTGGGAGAGCGTGGCCCTCCCAAACCTTTCCGCGGGCCGGCGTGTGGGGAAACCGGGTTTCCCCACACCCCGCTCCGAGGGGCTATGTTCACCTCAGTTGTCCATGCGATTCGCGCACAACACCCGATGAACATCGCCTGGGAGCGCGGGTGGCCCGCCCTCGTCGCGTCTCCGCGGGCAAGGTGATTGCCCCCCTCCCCAGCCCTCCCCCCGCTGGGGGGAGGGAGTCCGGCTCCTCCCCCCAGCGGGGGGAGGTCAGGAGGGGGGGTTCAGCGCCGCATACGCGTAGGTGAGCAGCTTATTTTCACGTTAGTCCTCCATGCGGCTCCGCCGCACAACGCCGCAATGAACATACGGTTGTTCCCGGGAGGGCTGCGCCCTCCCAAACCCTCCCGCGGGTGGGGGCATGGGGAAACCGGGTTTCCCCACACCCCTCGCCGAGGGCGTATGTTCACCTCAGCCGCCCATGCAGCTCCGCCGCACCACGCCGAAATTAAAAAATGGTTGTTCCTGGACGGGCTGCGCCCTCCCAACCCCTCCCGCGGGTGGGGGCATGGGGAAACCCGGTTTCCCCATGCCCCTCGCCGAGCTATCCATTACCCATAAGTCCATTGCCTCGCCATTGCGTTCCTGGGCGGTTTAGCCCTTGCTAGTGCGCCAGAAGAGGCCTCAATACGAGGCCATCTCGTTCGGTTTTTCGGTTCTCCCGGATGGCTTTACAAAGC
>DAOTYR010000058.1:0-9161 GCA_034434655.1 Chloroflexaceae bacterium | reverse complement strand
GTCCTTCCACCACAGGGGTATGGCGAACCACCTTCGACGAATCCCGCCCTGCGGGATGCCGTGCTTCAGCTTGTGGAGAAGCAACTCACGACCGGCAACCCTCCCGAAACCCGCCAGACCCTGGAACGGCTGGTGGGGATGGGGTACAGCCCCGAGGGGGCAATCAATCTGATCGCCGCCGCCGTGGTAAGCGAGATCTTCGATGTGATGGCGCGGGGAGAAGCCTACGACGCCGACCGCTACCGGGCGGCCCTGGCCCGCCTGCCGCGCCTTCCTGGCAATGATGATGACGAGGGTGAAAGCCCGGGTTGAGGTGAAGGTACGGCAACCCGCCCGGCAGATCGGAGTGGCCGTTTCTGAAAACATATCTGGCGACATAATGGCTAATCCCTTGCTCCCCGCGCTCCGCAACCTGTTCCTTGAACGTCCGGCCCGCAAGCGCGACTACGCTTACTTCGCCAGCAAACTCGAGGCCAGCGGCAAGGAGCTTGAAGCGCGCTTTGCCGCGGCCGCCGATAGCCCCGAAAACCGCCGCCAGTTGCGCCATATTGTCGGTCTGGAACGCTGGGGCCAGCGCCGTCTGCGCACGGCCCTCGGCGAAGCGCCGGTGCAGGATGAAATGGACGAGTACGCGCCACCCCGCGGCCAGAGCCTCCTCGATCTGCGTGCGGCCTTCGCCGCCACCCGCCGCGAGACGGTGGTGCTGGTACGGCAGCTCGAGGCCCGTGGCGTACCCTCCGACTGGGTCATCCCCCACAACGAGTTCGGCCCGCTGACTCTGCGGGCGTGGCTGCGCTACCTCGATCTGCACGCCAGTATCGAGGCCAGGCGCATCAAGCCTGCGCGCCGATGAGCGCTCGCCCCCTCCAGCGGCGCGCCACCGCGCTGATCGTCGCCGCCCTGTTCGGCCTGGCGCTGGTGCTGCGCTGCTGGGCGCTGGGATGGGGCCTGCCCTATGTCGAGCACCCCGACGAGCCGGCAGTGCTCGAACCGGCGGTGCGCATGGTCCAGGCGGGCGATGCCAATCCGGGCAAGTTCCTCTACCCTTCCCTCCACTACTACATGCTGGCGGCGGTAGTGCGCGCCCACGCTGCCTGGGGCATTGCCCGGGGTCTCTACGCGTCGCTCGCCGACCTGCCGGCCCAGACCTACCTGTACACCACCGCGCCAGAGCTGTACGTCTGGGGTCGCGCGCTGACGGCTGTGCTCGGCGCGCTGACCGTTCCGCTGCTCTACCTGCTTGGCCGGCGCATGTTCAACTGGCGCGTGGGGTTGCTCGCGGCGCTGGCCCTGGCGCTGAGCGCCTACCACGTGCAGCACAGTCACTTCATCACCACCGATGCGCCCACGGGGGTCTGGGTGACGCTGGCGTTGCTCGGGGCGTGGGGCGTGGCGACAACCGGCCACTGGCGCGCTTACGTGCTGGCGGGGGCGGCCGCGGGCCTCGCGGCGGGCACAAAGTACAACGCCGGGGTGATCGGCCTGGCGCTGGGGGTGGCAGCGGCGCTGTACGTGCTTGCCGCCTGGCGCGAAGGGAAATGGGGCGCGCTCTGGCGCCTGGCCGGCATCCATGGCGCGCGCCTGCTGGCCGCGGCGGCGCTGGCCATCCTGGTCTTTCTGCTGACCACGCCCTTCGCCATCCTCGACTTCGCGGCCTTCCGGCGCGACATGCTGATCAACGCGCAGCATTACGCCAGCGGCAGCCACGGCGACTTCATCGGGCGCTGGCGCCTCGATGGGTACCTGGCCTTCTTCTGGCGCGATGGGTTGGCCTGGCCCGCGGCCCTGTCGCTCCTCGCCGGTCTGCCGTTGCTGGCCTTGCGCGCGCCGCGACAGACGGCCATCCTGGGCGTGGCTGTGCTGGCCGGAGGCGGCCTACTGCTGACCCAGGCGGTCAACTTCAACCGCAACACCTTGCCGCTGTTTCCGCCGCTGTTTCTGCTGGCGGCGGCGGCGGCCATGGCCCTGGCCGATGCTCTGGGCAGGCTGCTGGCGCGCGGCGCGGGCGTCAGCGGGCCGCAGGTGATTGACATCCGCCCCGATGGAGCGCCTTCGACCGCCGAGGTGCACCGGGAGCGGATGGGCCGGTGGGCCGGCGGGGTCATCGCTGTCGCGCTGGGGGCGCTGCTCCTCGGCCCGCATCTGCTCGAAACCCGCTGGCTGCTGAGCTACTGGAGCAAACCCCACACCCTGGTCGCCGCCGCCGAGGCCCTGCGCGCCCAACCCCGTGGCATGCTCGCCGCCGTCGAGGCCAATCCCGTGCAGTGGGCCGGCGACCCGGCGGTGACGCCGGTGCGCTGGCTGGGGACCCATCCCCCCGACTGGTACCGCGCCCGGGGCTATCGCTACCTGCTGGTGAACAGCGAACGCTACGACCTGGCCGATCGCCCGGCGTACGAGCGCCTGGTGCGGGGCGCGCCGGCCATCCTGGCCTTGCCCGATCGCTCGCTGGGCCTGCAACCGGGGCCGGGCGGCGCGCTGCTTGATCTGGGGGAGCACGTCGAGATGATCCCCTTCACGCGGCGGCCCGCCCGCTTCGGGGGCCTGATCGACCTGCTGGGCTACGAACTGGCCCCCGGCGAACCGCGCAGCCGCATCACACCCCTGGAAGGGGCCGACGCGCGCGCCGCGCCCGCGGGCGCCTCCGTGCAGATCAACCTCTACTGGCGCGCTCTGGCCCCGCTCGACCGCGATTACACCCTCTTCGTGCATGTCTACGACGCCGGCGGGCAGCGGGTGGCCCAGCGCGACCTGCCCCTGCGCTATGAGGATTACCCAACCAGTCGCTGGCAACCCGGAGAACTGGTGATTGACCGGGCCGACATGCCCCTGGCGGGCCTGCCCCCCGGCCCCTACCGGCTGCTCGTGGGCCTCTACGACGCCGCGACGGGCGCGCCGCTCCCCACGGAAACCGGCGCGCCCGTCGAATTGACCACCCTCACGCTCGGTCCTTGAAGTGAAAATGACCCCCCACGGGAGGGGTTGGGAGGGCCAGGCCCGCCCAGGAACAACCTTGTTTCATCGCGTGGGGGCGTGGGGAAACCGGGTTTCCCCGCACCCCCACGCGGGAGGGGTTGCGAAGGCGTAGCCCTCCCAGGAAAAACACTACTTCAACTCGCGCTTGAGGATCTTGCCGGTGGCGGTCTTGGGCAGGCTCTCGCGGATCTCGACGCTGCGCGGGTACTTATAGGCGGCCAGGCGCTCCTTGCAGTAGTCAATCAACTCCTGTTCGGTGGCGCTGTGGCCGGGTTTGAAGGCCACCACCGCCTTGATCTCCTCACCCAGGGCCGGATCGGGCACGCCGATCACCGCTGCCTCGGCCACCGCCGGGTGGGCGTAGAGCACCTCTTCGACCTCCCGCGGGTAGACATTGAAGCCGCCGCGGATGATCATGTCCTTCACCCGGTCAACGATGTAGAAGTAGCCGTCCTCGTCCTGTCGCGCCAGGTCGCCGGTGTGGAACCAGCCCTGGCGGATGGCCTCAGCGGTGGCCTCGGGGCGCTTGTAGTAGCCCTTCATCACATTGTGGCCGCGGATGACGATCTCGCCCAGTTCGCCGGTGGGCACGGGCTGGCCCTCCGGGTTGACCACCGCCATCTGCACGCCCCAGATGGGCGTGCCGATGCTGCCGGGCCTGGTGGGCCGGTCGAGGTGGTTGAACGAGGCCACCGGCGAGGTTTCCGAGAGGCCGTAGCCCTCCAGGATGGTTACGTTGTACTTCTGATTGAAGGCGTGCAGCACCTCCACCGGCATCGCCGACCCGCCCGAGACGCAGCGCCGCAGTGACGACATATCGAACTGCGCCGCCTCCGGGTGGTGCAGCAGGTAGAAGTACATCGTGGGCACGCCGGCGAAGACCGTCACCCTGTCGCGCTGGATGATCTCGGCGGCCTTGACCGGCTCGAAGCGCGGCAGCATGGTCATCGTCGCCCCGAGGAACAGGCTCACGTTCATCACGCAGGTCTGCCCGAAGGAGTGGAAGAGCGGCAGCGTCGCCAGAAACACGTCTTCTTTGACCACGCCAAGCAGCTTCTCGGCGCAGATCATGGCGTTGAAGAACATGTTGAAGTGCGACAACTCGGCGCCCTTGGGCCGGCCGGTGGTGCCCGAGGTGTAGAGGATCACCGCGGTGTCGTCGGAGCGGGTTTGCACCGTGTCGAAGACCGGCGCGTGTTCGGCCATGATCTGGTTGAAGCTGATTGCCCCTTCAGGCAAAGCCTCGGCGCTACCGGGGGCCTGCACCACGATCAGGTGATGGCAGGTGTCGGTTTTGCGGAAGCCCGGGCCGGCCTCGGGCAGAAAGCCCTCCCATGTGATCAGCGCCACCGCGTCGCTGTCCTCAAGGTGGTACTGCACTTCATTCTGTTTGAAGAGCACGTTCAGCGGCACCACCACTGCGCCGACCTTGAGGATGCCATAGTAACAGATGGGGAAATGCGGCGTGTTGGGCATCATCAGGGCGACCTTGTCGCCCGGTTGGACGCCCAGCTTCACCAGGGCATTGGCCACTTTGTTGGCGGCGCCGTTCACCTCCGCGTAGCGCAGCTTGTAGTCGTCCAGGATCACCGCGAGCTTGCCAGGGTCCTGGCGGGCGCTTTGCTCCAGCAGCAGAGCGAGGTTCAGCATCGAACGCTCCTTTCTTACGCAGTGGTTTCGGGGGACAGAGGTTCTGTGCGTGACGTTGTTCCGCCCTTCCATACTACCATAGACCAGCCGTCCATGCGGCTGCGCCGCGCGCCAACGGGAGGCAAAAACGATTTTTCCGGGAGGGCGCAGCCCTCCTGGCCCCACTACTTTACGGTGACTGCCCCCTCCCCAGCCCTCCCCCGCTGGAGGAGGGAGTCGGCCTCCTCCCCCCGGCGGGGGGAGGGTGGGAGGGGGGCGGCGGCGCCGGATGCGCTTATGTGAAAGGTATTGCACCCGGCCTCTCCCGTGGGCAAGCAACAGGCACGAGCCCGGGTGCGCGGGCCTCCGGCCCGCAGCCGCGCGAGGGCCGGGTTCTCCCCAGCCCCTCCCGTCCGGCGCGTTGGCGGAAGCGGGGCCGACCGTGCCACTACCCCAGAGCGCGCAGGGCCTCCAGCAGGAGGGCGCTCTGCTCCGGCGTGCCGATGCTGACGCGCAGGTAGTCGCGCAGCAGGGGCGTGTGGTAGTAGCGCACCAGGATGCCCTGCTGTTCCAGGGCCAGTTTCACCTCGCGGGCCGGGCGGCCCTCCACCCGGCAGAGGATGAAGTTCGCCGCGCTGGGCAGGGGCCGCAGGTAGGGGACGGCGGCCAGCAGCGGCAGCAGCCGCTCGCGCTCGGCCACGATGCGGGCCACATTGTTCATCAGGTAGGCGCGATCCTCCAGCGCGGCGATCGCGGCGACCTGCCCCGCCACGCTCACATTGTAGGGCTGCTTGATCTTCCAGAGTTGTTCGGCCAGCCACTCGGGCAGCAGGCCGTACCCCACGCGCAGGCCCGCCAGCCCGGCCCACTTGCTGAAGGTGCGTAGCACCGCCAGGTTCTCGTAGCGACCCACCCAGGCGCCGAAGCCCTGATCCACGCCGGCGAACTCGATGTAGGCTTCGTCCACCACCACCAGCAGCGGCAGGCGCAACAGGCGCTCCAGGTGCTCGGGGGGCAGCAGGTTGCCGGTGGGGTTGTTGGGCGAGGTCAGAAACAGGACGCGGGCGTGGCTGGCGCGGGCCGCCCGTTCGATGCCCTCCAGGTCGAGACCGAAATCGGCGCGGCGGGGCACATCCACGACCCGTCCGCCGCAGACGCCCGTATCGAAGCTGTACATGCCGAAGGTCGGCTGGCAGTCAATCACGGCGGCGCCGGGGGTGAGGCAAAGGCGCAGGATCAGGTCAATTAACTCGTCGGCGCCGGCCCCGCAGAGGATGCGCTCGACCGGCTGGCCGGTATACGCGCTGAGGGCCGCGCGCAGCCGGGTGTGGCCGGGGTCGGGGTAGATGTGCAGGAACGCCTCGCGCGCCAGGGCCTCCAGCGCCCGCGGCGAAGGGCCGTAGGGGTTCTCGTTGGCGTCGAGTTTCACCAGGCGCTCGATGGGCAGGTTCAGGCGCGCCGCCAGCACCTCCAGCGGCAGAATGGGGGTGTACGGCTCCAGATCGGCGATCTCGGGGCGGATCAGATTGGTGGGGAAGGACATAGGTTTAGGATAACGTGAAAATAGCTTGTTTGAGCAGGGGTATGGGGAAACCAGGTTTCCCCATACCCCCACCCGGTGGGAGGGTCTGGGAGGACGCAGCCCTCCCAGGAACACGCTTGTTGCATCCCATTGGCGCGCGGCGCAGCCGCGTGGACGCCTGGCAACGGGGGGGGCAGGGCGGCCACGTCTCCCCGCCACTATGGTAACGGAGGAGCAGCGGGATAACCCCGGCGCCTACACCCGCCCGCGCAACTCCGCGTCCCGGCAGTCGCCGGTGATGCTGACCACGCCCAGCACCAGCAGGCCACCCACAACGCAGGCCAGGGGCAGCCAGGGAGCGGCCAGCGGCGGCAGAGCGGCCTGGAAGGCCGGGTGCTGCCCGTAGTGGAACAGCAGCGCGCCCAGGGCCTGCAAGGCCAGGCCGCTCACCTGCAGCGGTCGCAGGCGCGGGCCGAGGGCGCAGGAAAGCCCCTGGCCGCGGACGCGCCGCAGCAACGCCACCGCGCCGCCGCCCAGGGCCGTGGTCAGGGCCAGCCAGATCCAGCCGGCGCCCGGCGCCAGGCCCTGCTCCAGCCAGACGATGATCGCGATGGCTCCGATCAACCCCGATCCGCCTACGACGAACCATAGGGCCATCGAAGCGCGTGTGACCCGCTCGATGTGCATGTGGCCTCCCTCCTCTGCGGAGTATAGCACAGGGCGGATGACGTGTGGGGAGGTGGGGAAAGCGGCTTTCCCCACACCCCGCCTCCTGGAAGGGGGGAAACTCCGGCCTGCCGCGGCCTCTGGTACAATGTCGGCACATGGTCCCGGCATTGTACCAGGGAGAGGAAGAAGGAGCACGGCGATGTCCGAACCAGTGGATCTCTTGCTTACCGGCGGAACCGTGGTGACGATGGACCCGGCCTGGACGGTCATCCCCGAGGGGGCCGTGGCGGTGCGCGGGCGCGAGATCGTCGCCGTGGGGCCGGCGCGTGAACTGGCGCGGCGCTACGCCGCCCGTGAGACGATAGATTGCGCCGGCTGCGCCGTGATCCCCGGCCTGATCAACGGCCACGCCCACGTGCCCATGAGCCTGCTGCGGGGTATGACCGCCGACCAGCAACTCGATGTCTGGCTCTTCGGCTACATGTTCCCGGTGGAGAGCAAATTCGTGGACGAGGAGTTCTCCTACGTCGGCACGCTGCTCTCCTGCGCCGAGATGCTGCGCGGCGGCACGACGACCTTCGTGGACATGTACTACTTCGAGGAGCAGGTGGCGCGGGCCGCCGACGAAGCCGGTATGCGCGCCATCTGCGGCCAGACGGTGATGCGCCTGCCCACGCCCGACGCCGCCTCGTTCGACGAGGGCCTGGAGCGCGCGCGACGCTTCATCGAGGAGTGGTCCGGACACGAGCGGATCGTGCCCACGGTCGCGCCCCACGCGCCCTACACCTGCACCGACCGGATCTACCAGGAGGCGGCGGCGCTGTGCCGCAAGTATGGCGTGCCGCTGATCACCCATCTCTCGGAGACCGCCCGCGAAGTGGAGGAGAGCATTCGCGAGCGCGAGGTAACGCCCATCCGCTACGCCCGGCGCGTCGGAGCTTTCGACGTGCCCTGCATCGCCGCCCATTGCACCCACGCCACCGAGGACGACATTCGCCTCCTGCGCGAGGCCCGCGCCGGGGCCGTGCCCTGCCCCACCAGCAACCTTAAGCTCGCCAGCGGCATCGCCCCCTACAAACGGCTGATCGACGCCGGCGTGCGCACCGGTCTGGGCACCGATGGGCCGGCCTCCAACGACGATCAGGATATGTTCACCGAGATCCAGCTCGCGGCCCTGCTCCCTAAAGGTGTCAGCGGCAACCCGACCGCGGTGCCCGCCCGCGAGGCCCTGGCCCTGGCGACCTGCTGGGGGGCGCGCGCCGTGCATCTGGAGCACCTGGTGGGGTCGCTGGAGGCCCACAAGCGGGCCGATATCACCGTGGTGGAACTGGGCAAACTCCACAGCGCGCCGCGCTACTTCTACAGCCCCGAGGCGATCTACTCGCACCTGGTCTACGGCGCCCGCGCCGCCGATGTGCGCCACGTGCTGGTTGACGGACGCGTGCTGGTGCGCGACCGCGCCCTGCTGACCCTTGACGAAGAAGCCATCCTGGCCCGCGCCCAGGCCATTTCGGCGCGCATTGACGAGTTTCTGGCCTCCCGCGAACGCAACCTGATGGCCAAGATCCTGGCCCTCGGCGGGGTGCAGCAGGCCGAGATCTTCGAAATCCAGGTCAAGGCGCGCCTTGGCCCCGATGGCGAGGGCAAGGTGCGCCGCCTCCTCGACGATCCACGGGTGACGATCACCAAGACCAGTATCCGCACTCAATACGACACGTACTTTCTGTTCAAGAATCGTGAACGTATTCGCATTCGTGAAGATCATCGCACCGATCCCGGCGCGCGCCTGGAACCGAAGTACACGATCACCCTGATGGCCGAGGCCATCCGCGGCGAGTATCCCCACGCCATCGTGCTCTCCCGCGCCCGCTACACCGCGCCCGCCGACCGTACCGTGCGCTTCTACCGCGAGTACTTCCAGCCCGATCAGGTGGTCGAGTTGGAGAAGCGCCGCCGGCGCTGGCGGATCATGTACCGGGAGCATGATTTTGCCATCAATCTCGATACCCTCCTCGGCGGCAGTGACTCTGGCCCCTACCTGGAGATCAAGAGCCGCACCTGGAGCAGCCGCGACGCCGCCGAACGCGCCGCGCTGATCGGCGAACTCCTCGCCATTGCCGGCGTGGACGAGCGCGATCTGGTCAAGCAGGAGTACGTGGAGATGGTGTGATACCATTTGGGAGGGCGTAGCCCTCCCAAACCCTCCCAGCGGGAGGGGGGATATTGAAGATGAAGCATCCCAACGTCTACCTGATCGGCCTGACCGGCGGCATCGCCTGTGGCAAGAGCACCGTGCTGGCGATGCTCGCCAATCTGGGCGCGCGCACCATTGACGCCGACCGCGTGACCCACGCGTTGCAGGCCC
>DAOTYR010000057.1:0-2733 GCA_034434655.1 Chloroflexaceae bacterium | reverse complement strand
CATTTCCGATTGCAGATTTTGGATTGCAGATTGCCGCGCATGGCGTCACGATGAGCGATGACGGCAACGACAATGCGGAATTGCCAACTGGATTTGGTATTACCTCCGGCAAGCGAGCCGCGGCCGAAAAGGACGAGGATGCGCGAGGGACGCGCCCTCCCACGCACCATCTGACCAGCCACATGACCAACCAGCGCAAGTATCCCTACGCCGCGCGCCGCCTCGCGGCGGAGTTGACCCCCATTCCCCACCTGCAACGGGCGCCCTACAGCGGCCCGACCGAGCCACGACGCATCGTCACAGACGACGGGGTGAGCCTCGCCGCTACCCTGTGGCGACACGGCGCCAGCCGGCTGGTGATCATCTGTCACGGCTTCGCGGCCTCGCAGCGGACAGCCTCGATTGTCTGGCTGGCCGAGCATCTGGCCGGCCCCTACGATGTGCTGACCTTCGACTGGCGCGGCTACGGGCAGAGCGAGGGCCTGGCCACGTTTGGCGGGGCCGAGGCCAGCGACCTGGCCGCCGTGCTCACGGCGGCCCGCGCGTGGGGCTACCGGCGGGTGGTGGTGGTGGCCGAGAGCATGGGCGGGCTGATCACCCTGGCGTCGCTCGGCGCCGCGAGCGACACTGCGGAGTTCCCCTTTCCCGACGCGGTGGCCACCGTCAGCGCCCCGGCGGCCTACGAGCTTACCGGCGGCCTGCGACCGCACCTGGTCAGGCATGTGGCCCCTGTCTCCTGGCTGCGCCCGGTGGCGCCACTGCTCGGGTTCCGCCTGGGGGAAGTGCAGCCGCCCACGCCCCTCGAAGTGGTGGAGCGCATCAGCCTGCCGTTGCTGGTGATCCACGGGGACCGCGATACGACCGTGCCGGTGCGCAACGCCTATTTGCTCAACGAGCGCAACCCGGCGATCAGCCTGCGCGTCTACCCCGGCGTCGATCACGCCATTGTGGGCATGCGCGCGCGCAGCCCGCGCCTCCTGCTGGCCGATCTGCGGGCGCTGATCGAGGAGCGCTGACGCCACCGGTTCTCTGCGCGGCTGCGCCGCGCGCCAGCAGACTTGTTCCTGGGAGGGCGTAGCCCTCCCAGACCCTCCCACCGGCGGTTTAGGTTCACCTCAGCCGTCCATGCGATTCGCGCACAACGCCGCGATGAACATAAGGTTGTTCTTGGGAGGGCTACGCCCTCCCAAACCCTCCCGGGGGCCGGGGCCTGGGTGCGCGGGCCTCCGGCCCGCATCAGCGTAGGGGCCGCGCCGCCCCAACCCTCCCACCGGGTGGGGACGTGGGGAAACCCGGTTTCCCCACACCCCTGCGTGAGGGCGCAGCCCTCCCAAACTCTCCCACCGGATGGGGACGTGGGGAAACCCGGTTTCCCCATGCCCCTGCGTGAGGGCGCAGCCCTCCCAGACCCTCCCACCGGGTGGGGACGTGGGGAAACCGGGTTTCCCCATGCCCCTGCGGGGCGGGGGCGTGGGGAAACCCGGTTTCCCCACACCCTCTTCGAGAGCCTATTTTCACGTTAGCCGTCCATGCGGCTGCGCCGCACATGAACGGGATGAACATAGGTTCTTCCTGGGAGGGCTGCGCCCTCCCAAACCCTCCCGCGGGCGGGGGTATGGGGAAACCGGGTTTCCCCATACCCCTGCGCGCGGGCTGCGCCCTCCCAAACCCTCCCGCGGGCGGGGGTGCAAGCCCTGCATCCCCACTACTATCGAGGGCGGCGCGGCTGCAGAAGGGTCTATAATGGTAGTCGTGGAGAAGGCGCGCGCAGCGGGAAGCAGGTTCCCCGACCAGCCCCGCCAGGTCAGACAGGCGGTACGAGCCTATGGAATTCAAAGACTACTATGCCATCCTGGGCGTCTCACCCGACGCCGACGAACAGACGATCAAGAAAGCCTATCGCAACCTGGCGCGCCAGCACCACCCCGACGTGAACCCCGACGACAGGGAGGCCGAGGCGCGCTTCAAGGAGATCAACGAGGCCTATCAGGCTCTCGGCGACCCCGAACGCCGTCGCAAGTACGACGAACTGCGCGCGCAGTACGAGAACTGGCAGCAGCGTGGCGGCGGCGATTTCAACTGGTCGCAGTGGCAGAGCGCGCCGGGGCAATACGTGTATACAAGCAACGTGGCGCCCGAAGATTTCGAGGACCTCTTTGGGGAAAGCAGCCCGTTCTCCGAGTTCTTCAGTTCCATTTACGGCCAGCCCCGGGCGCGGGGGCCAGAACGGCCCCGCCACGGTCGCGACGTGGAGGCGCCGGTTGCCATCGCGCTCGAAGAGGCCTTTCGTGGCGCCACCCGCTCACTGCAGATCGGCGACCGGCGGATCGAGGCCCGCATCCCTCCCGGCGTGCAAACCGGCACCCGTGTGCGGCTGGCAGGTCAGGGCCGCCCCGGACGCGCGGGCGGGCCACCGGGCGACCTCTACCTGGTTGTCGAAGTGGAACCGCATCCGCAGTTCGAGCGCGATGGCGACGATCTGACCACCGTCGTCCCGGTGGATTTCCTCACCGCGGCGGCCGGGGGCGAGGTCCGCGTGCCAACCCTGGACGGAACGGTAAAGCTGAAGATCCCGCCGCGGACCCCGGCCGATCGTGTGTTTCGGCTCAAAGGCAAGGGTATGCCACGGCTCGACCGGCCGACGGAGCGGGGCGACCTGTTCGCGCGGGTCAAACTGGTGATGCCCGAAGCACTCTCCGACGCGGACATCGAGACGCTGCGCGACATGGCCCG
>DAOTYR010000056.1:0-23144 GCA_034434655.1 Chloroflexaceae bacterium | reverse complement strand
GGAGGGCGCTGGATGGGGTAGAGTATCGGCTCCTCGGCGAGCGCCAGCGCCAGTTGCGTCGTTACCCCGATCACCGTCAGGTAGACGCCCACATCAAACAACACCGGCGTGCCCAGTTTCCCGATCCCCGGGATCGGCTCTTTGAGCCAGAAGGCCAGCATGTATGCCTGGCCGGTGAGCAGGCCGATCAGGCCCCACAGCGCCGCGAAGATCACGCCGAATGCCGCCACATTAAGAAAGCTGATCTGAAAGGTGGCGCGGACATGCGCCGGCCCGAAGGCGATAATCTGCAGAATGAAGGCCGATGCCGCCACCAGACCGCCGATAAAGCCCCCGCCCGGCAGGTTGTGCCCGCGCACCAGCATAAACAAGGATAGCAACAGCAGGACGGGAAACATCAGCCGCGATACGTTGCGGAGAATGATCGAGTCATACATGGCCCTGTCTCCGTAGCCGTCCATGTGGCTCGCGCCGCACACCGACGGGATGAACATAATTCCTGGGAGGGCGAAGCCCTCCCAAACCCTCCCACGGGGTGGGGTCTGGAGAAACCGGGTTTCCCCCTACCCCTGCTTGAGGGCGAGGCCCTCCCGCGGGCGGGGGTATGGGGGAAACCGGGTTTCCCCCATACCCCTTTGAGGGCCACACCCTGCCGCGGGCGGGGGCGAGGGGAAACCGGGTCTCCCCAGCCCCCTGCGTGCGGGCGGCGCCCTTCCACATCCTCCCACGGGGTGGGGGTAGGAGGAAAGCGGGTTTCCCCCTACCCCTCTAACGACCCTTGCCCGCCACCGGGGCCGCTTGCTCATCGGGGGTCGGGCGGCCGTTCCCCTGGAGCGCTGGCGCCTCCGCGCTAGCGGGCTGCACCGGCGTCTCCTCGTCATCGCGCCCCAGGTCGGCGCCCGGTCGCAGGCGCAGCATGGCGTAGATGCCCAGCAGGGCGATAAACAGCACCACAATCTCGCCCATGGTATCGAAGCCGCGGAAATCCACCAGAATGACATTGACCACATTGTCGCCAAAGCCCTGGCTCTGGCTCTCGGCCCGGAAGGCCTGGCTGATGCCGGGCAACTGCGTGCTGCTCGAGGCGGCGAAGGCGACGCCAGCGATCACCAGCCCGCCGATCACGGCGATCAGCCCGTCGCGCGACCGTTCCGACGGGCTGGTCAGCCGCTCGAAGCTCGCCGGCATCACGGCGAAGAGCAGCACCAGAAAGACTGTGGTCAGGATCTCCACCAGCAACTGGGTCAGGGCCAGGTCGGGCGCGCTGTAAATGACGAAAATATAGGCCACCATCAACCCCACAAAACTCGCGGCGATGATCCCTCCCAGCCGCGAGCGCGCCTGCAAGGTCGCGATGACGCCGATGGGAATCAGTAGCATACTGATGAACTCGAACGGCTCGATCCCATCGAGACTCGGCAGCGTCAGCCCGTTGAAGCCGAAGAGCACCAGCGGCGGCGCTACTACCGCGACCAGCGAGAGCACGGACCAGGTCATATAGCTGCGCAGCTTCCCATTTTGCAGGGTGCGGGTGAAGGCCGTAGCCCCCCGCAGCACCCCGTCCACCGCCGCGTCGTAGATCCGATCGCCGTTGAGCCAGGGTGGCAGGGGCGAGGGCGTGGCCACGATCTGCGGTTCGAAGCGCGTCAGCACGGCGCCGATCAGGAGCGCGGTCATGCTGAGGATCAGCGGGAGACCGATTTCGGAGGGGAACAGGTACAGGCTGATCTTTGCCCCTTCGCTGGAGATCGCGTTCACGGCCGGTTGCAGCAGGGTGCCGGTCGCCGGCAGCAGGCCGAGCGGCAACACCACCGAGAAGGCCGTCAGGATCGCCGGTCCGACCAGCATCCCCGCCGGCGCCTCGTGGACATGCTCCTTCATCCCGCTGCCACGGGGGCCGAAAAACACGCCGCTCACCAGGCGCCACGAGTAGAGCACCCCGAAGACCGCGCTGGTGACAACCGCAATCAGCACGACGATGTCCAGGCCTGGAGGCAGGCCATTATCAACCGCGGCGTACAACTGCTCCTCCTTGGCGACGAAGCCAAAGAGGATGGGTACGCCGGCCATCGAGAGCGATGACAGGATGGCCAGGGCCGCCGTCCAGGGCATGACCCGGCGCAACCCGCCGAGTTGAGCCAGGCTGCGCGTGCCGGCCTCGTGGTCCACCGCGCCGGCCAGCATAAACAGGGCCCCTTTGT
This sequence comes from Chloroflexaceae bacterium, assembly GCA_034434655.1. Lineage (GTDB taxonomy): Bacteria > Chloroflexota > Chloroflexia > Chloroflexales > Chloroflexaceae > JACAEO01. The sequence goes on along the minus strand of DAOTYR010000056.1, from coordinate 20,943 downwards.
AGAGCGCGTGGGCCAGGATGGTCGCCACCAGCGCGGCGGGGGCCTCGGGGCCGCCCATGCCCGCCAGCAACACCATCGTGCCGAGTTTGCTGATAGTGCTGTAGGCCAGCAGGCCCTTGATGTCGTCGCGCCGGTTCGCCACGACCGCCCCGACCAGCATCGTGGTCATGCCCACGCCGGTCAGCGTGTAGAGCCACAGCGGGGTATCGCTCAGCGTCGGATGCAGCCGGGCCAGCAGATAGATCCCTGCCTTGACCATGGTGGCCGAGTGGAGGTAGGCGCTGGCCGGCGTGGGGGCCTGCATGGCGTTGGGCAGCCAGAAGTGGAAGGGGAACTGGGCCGATTTGGTGAAGCAGCCCAGGAAGATCAGCAGCATTGCCGGCGTGTAGAGCGGCGAGGCCTTGATCTGTTCCCCGGCTGCAAGAATCTCGGAGATCGTGTATGATCCGGCGGCATTGCCCAGCAGCACCAGACCAACCAGCAGCGCCAGGCCGCCGCCAACGGTGATCAGCAGCCCCATCTGCGCGCCGCGCCGCGCCGAAGGATAATCGTGCTTGTAGCCCACCAGCAGGTACGAACTGACCGAGGTCAGTTCCCAGAACATAAACATGGTGAGCACATTGTCGGCCAGCACCAGCCCGAGCATGGCGCCCATGAAGATGAACAGTGTCAGGTAGAAGCGCCCCATCCCCGGATCGCCCGCCAGATAGTAGGCCGTGTAGAGCACGACCAGCGTACCGATGCCCGACACCAGCAGCGCGAAGAGCATACTCAGGCCATCGAGTGCGAACCGCAACTCCAGGCCCATCCTGGGCACCCAGGAGATCGTCTGCTCCAGCCGCCCCCCGGCCAGCACCTCCGGCGCCAGCGCGCCGATGGTCACGAACAGCGCCAGCGGGATCAGCGCCAGTATCCAGCCGATCACCGGTCGCGGCTCGTAGCGCGCGAAGAACCCCAGCGGGGCCATGATCAGGGCCGTCAGGACAATCAGAACCAGCATCATTCGTTCCCGATCTTCAGCAGTCGAGCGCACCTATGCGTAAACACGTCTTTTTCCAATGCTTCCTGATGCTCGCCCTTCTGAGCCTGGTGGCATGTGGAACCGTCCCCCGAGAACGGCAACTGGAGTTGACGGTAACCGCCGCCGGTTATGATACCCCGCGTCTGGAGGCGCGCGTGGGCGAGCAGGTGTTTATTCGCTTTCGCAATGCCGACACGATTGCCCACAATCTTACCATCGAATTGCCCTCGGGTCGGCGCACCGTGTCCGCCGAGGCCGGGGTTGACGCCATCCTGGCCTTCCCCGCCCGCCACGCCGGCACCTTTCGGATGTTTTGTACCGTGCCAGGCCATACCGAGCAAGGGGAACTGGTTATTCTACCTTAATCTTCATAAGCCGCGGGCGACCGCATGCGAAGCCCGCCGGTGCGGACCAGAGCCTTCCATGCGGCTGCGCCGCGCCCCAATGGAATGAACATAAGATTGTTCCTGGGAGGGCGTAGCCCTCCCAAACCCTCCGCGAGCGGGGGTGTGGGGAAACCCGCTTCAGGTAGCCTGTTCACTGCGCTGGCGAACGATGAACGCATGCACCCCGAGCACCCCCAGGGTAACGGCGGTGAGCGGCACCACGAACATGCCCATGATGCTGCTGAAGGCCGGCAAGGCGTCGTGTTGGGTCGCGTCGAGCACCAGGTAGGCGGTATAGGCCACGTAGTAGGCCAGGAACAGACCCCCTTCCCAGCGCGCGATACTCATCCCCGTAAAGAACACCGGCAGACACGCCACCATCACCGCCAGCATCACCGGCAGGTCGAAGTTTAACACCGAGGCCGCTACCGGCAACCCTCCCGGTACAACCAGCGCCGAAATGCCGAGGATGCCCAGGACATTGAAAATGTTCGAGCCCACCACGTTGCCGATCGCAATGTCGCGCTCATGTTTCAGGGTGGCAATCAGCGAGGCGACCACTTCGGGCAGCGAGGTGCCGGCGGCCACGATCGTCAGGCCGATGATCACATCGCTGACCCCCAGCGCCCGCGCCAGATTGACCGCGCCGCTCACCAGCCAGCGCGAACCGATCACCAGAACGATCAGCCCGCCAATCACCAGCGCCAGTTGCCTGAGCAGGGACCATGCGCTGCGCCGGGGCGCCAGTTTGTCGGTGCCAAAGGCCTCGGCGTACTCCTGTCTGGCCGCCTCGGTCTCCTTGCGGCTACTCACGATGGACCAGGCAGTGTACGCGACCAGCATCGCGAAGAGCAGCGCTCCATCGAGCAGGCCAATGCGGCCATCGAGGGCCAGCCCGGCCATCAGGAAGCACACGCCGATCATGATCGGCACCTCGCGCCGCACCAGTTGCACCGAGACGATCAGCGGCGCAATCAGCGCGCAGGCCCCCAGCACGAAGAGCACGTTGAAGATGTTCGAGCCGATCACGTTGCCGATGGCGATGTCGGGATTGCCGCCCAGCCCGGCCTGGATACTGACCGCCAGTTCCGGAGCGCTGGTGCCGAACGAGACCACCGTCAGCCCGATCACCAGCGGGCTGACCCCGACCAGCGCCGCCAGGGCCGCCGCGCCGCGCACCAGCAATTCGCCCCCGATCGTCAGCAGCGCCAATCCACCAATAATCAGTCCGATCGTCAGGAGATCCACTGTGCTTCCTCCTTGATGCTTCGATGCCGTGGACAAACACAAAGACCACCACGGCACTACAGGTCGTGGCGGTCTTGCCGGACGTACGGTTGATGCACGTTCGCTGCGCCGGAGGGCGTGGCCTCGTAGTGACGACGCGGCGTCTCGCGGGGCGCGAGCGGCTACTCCCCTACCAGGGGGTAGTATAGGTGCGCTGCGCCGGATTTGTCAAATTGTTAACGGGTGGTTTGCAGCCATTCGGATGAATGGGAGGAGTTTTTCCTGGATCGATGGGGCATGTTTTCATCCGGGGGAGCATTGGCAAGGGCTGAGCGGGGGCATGGGAAACGTGGTTTCCCCATACCCTCGCTCAGGGGGAGCGTTTGGGAGGGCCACACCCTCCCAGAAACAACGTGTTATTCGAGCGCATAACCGTTGGGGTAACCTGGGAGCGCGGGCGGCCCGCCCGCCATGGCCGCCGCGAGCCCTCATCTTCTGGTGTTCGGCCCCTTCGCCGCCGGATGCGCTTGCCTGGAGCGTTTCAGGTACGTGATAGAATGAGAGGGCGCAACCCTCCCGGACCCTCCTGGTGGGCGGGGGGCGGCTATGCCAGTTTGACCGTTGCTCTACACCTCCACAGAACCGGTCTGGAGAGTTGGAGAGCTGTGGAGGTGAAGGCTGGATTGTCAAGAGCGTTTGAACCATGCCTCAGACATGGTTCGTAGGAGATGTACCGTTCGCAGCGTTCTGCCCCCCTCCCGGCCTCCCCCCGCTGGGGGAGGAGCCCGGTTCCCTTCCCCGGCGAGGAGAGTGAAGGAGGGGGCAGTTCGGCGCGCGACGGGAGCCTACTCCATAGCCCTTCTGAAACCATGCCTAAGGGGAATATTCCGTGTTTGACACCATGTTCTGGCTCTGGGTGGGATTTAACCTGTTCGTCCTGGCCATGCTGGCCCTCGACCTTGGCGTGTTCCACCGTCGGGCCCATGCTGTGGCGCTCAAGGAGGCGGCCATCTGGAGCGTCGTCTGGATCAGCCTGGCCCTGCTCTTCAATCTGCTGCTCTTCCTCTTCTGGGAACGCCTGGTTCCCGACAGCGCCTACGGCGCCGGCGATGCCGCCCTGGCCTTCCTCACCGGCTACTTGATCGAGAAAGCGTTAAGCGTTGACAATATTTTTGTCTTCGTGTTGATCTTCTCGTACTTTGCGGTGCCGGCAAAATACCAGCACCGGGTTCTGTTCTGGGGCATCCTCGGCGCCTTGCTGATGCGCGCCGGCATGATCTTCGCCGGCGTCGAACTGATCAAGCGCTTCCACTGGATTATCTGGGTCTTCGGCGGCTTTCTCGTCTTCACCGGCATCAAAATGGCCACCGGCGGCGACGAGAAGATCGAGCCGGAGAAGAACCCCGTGCTGAACCTCTTCCGCCGGTTCGTGCCGGTCAGCGCCACCTACGATGGCCAGAAGTTCTTCACCGTGCAACACGGGATGCGCATGGCCACGCCGCTCCTGCTCGTGCTGATAATGGTCGAGACCACTGATGTGATCTTCGCGCTGGACTCGATCCCCGCCATTTTCGCTGTCACCCGCGATCCCTTTCTGATCTACACCTCGAACGTCTTCGCCATCCTCGGTCTGCGCTCGCTCTACTTTGTGCTGGCAGGCGTGGTCCATAAGTTTCATTACTTGCGATTGGGGTTGGCGGTGGTGTTGTCCTTCGTGGGCGTCAAGATGGTGCTCCCCGATCTGACCGGGCTCCTGCTGGGCGCCAGTTTCGCCATTCCCACGGCCATCTCGCTTGGCGTGGTGGCCGCGATCATCACCCTTTCGATTGTCGCCTCCCTGATCCGCGAGCGGCGCCTTGAGTTCCTCAACGGCGCAGGGGCCAATCCCGGCGGCGCTGCCGGCGAGGATCGGCAGTTGCCCGACCGTATCGCTGCCGAGTGATGCCAGTTCCCGTTGAACGGAGCGTGAAAATACCCCCGCCCGCGGTAAACGGGCTGCGCCCGCACGCAGGGGCGTGGGGAAACCTGGTTTCCCCACACCCCAGCAGCCTATGTTCACGTCAGCCGCCTATGCTGCCGGGCGGCACACCGCCCGATGCACACGGGGGATGGGGGAACATGGTTCCCCCATGGTCGCGGTAGCGAAGCGCCCTGGGGAGTTTTTTTCTGACAGGGGGCGTAACTTTCTGGTAATGTCGGGAGTTAGTATTAACGACAGCGAGTGATGGCGCAAGCGCTAATCCGTCCAGCCTTCTCGTTGAAGTGAACAAAGAGCGGCCCCCATCGGTCGGGAGCTCGGGCGTCTCATCCACCCATGCGGCAGTCCCGGGCCACAGGTCAGCTCCGGAGCTTCAGCCCTACGCAAGAAGGAGAAGAGTCCATGCACATTCTGGTTGCCGATGATGATATTCACAGCGTCAAACTCACCTCGTTCGTGCTCGAGGAGGCGGGCTATCGGGTCTGCAAGGTGTACGACGCTCAGGGCATTCTGCAGGCGGTTGAGCAACACAATCCCGATCTGATTTTGCTCGATGTTATGATGCCGAAGTCGAGCGGATTCGATATCTGCCGCCAGATCCGGCGCAACTCGGATGTGCCGATCATTTTCCTCTCCGGGCGCACCCAGTTGCAGGATCGGGTGATGGGGCTGCAGATCGGCGGTGACGATTATCTGGTCAAGCCCTACGAGCCTTCCGAGTTGCTCGCCCGGGTCGAAGCAGTGCTGCGGCGCCGCAACAGCGATATGCTCAACCCCTCGTCGCGCCTCAGCCAGGGTGACATCACCCTGGACCCGGTCGAGCACAAGGTGCTCTTCGCCGATGGACGCTCGGTGGAGTTGACACCCCTGGAGTTCCGCTTGTTGTACTATCTGATGAAGAACTCGGGCCGCATCCTCAACATCAGCCAGATCCTTAGCAAGGTCTGGGGGTACGAGTACGAGGGCGAGAGCAACCTGGTCGCCGTGTACATCCGGCGCCTGCGCACCAAGATCGAGAAGGATCCCGAGCATCCGCGCCACGTGATCACGGTGCGCAACCTCGGCTACAAGTTCGAGCCGTAAGCCTGAAGCCACAATCGAGACGCAGGGCGCAAGCGCATTGCCCTGCGTCTCGTTGCCAGCCAGCCGAAGGACCGGTGAGGGCGGGCGCTTGACCTGAAGCGCCGCCGGGGGGACAGGGATTGGCAATGTCCACGACCGATACGCTCTTCGAGCGCGCCGAGCCCTGGCTGCGCACCAGCATTCGTGACGGGTTGCGTGCCTTGTTGCCCCTCCCCGTGCTGGCGCTGGCCTGGTGGTTCGCCCGTATGTCCATTGGGAATGTGACCAGCTTCGGGTTGGTGGTCTACGCGCTGATCAACCTCGGGTTGCTGTTCGCCGTCAATGCGGGTCTGCGCCACGGGCGCAAACGCCACACCCTCCTGCTGATCCTCGCCTCTACCATCACCGATGCCTTGCTGGCGGGCTATCTGCTCGTCTATGCCGGGCCGCTGACCCTCGGCATCTTTCCGATCTATGCCATTATGGTGCTGAAGGCGCTGCGCTACCGCCGCCATGCGCTCTGGACGATGAGCGTCCCGGCGATGCTCGGCGTGCTCTACCTCGCCGTCCTCTACGCCCGTGAGCGGACCACCCCGTTTGCAACCGAACATAGTCTGGCCTTTGTCGGCCTGGTTGGTGGCAGCGCGTTTTTTGTGGCGCTGTTGCTGAGCCTGGCCGAATACCGGCTGTGGACCGCGCGCCGTCTCAGTGAGCGCCTGGACGCCGAGCGCGCCGAACACGTCGATCGGGTCCGGGAGTTGGAGAGTGTCAACAACGACCTGCGCGTGCGGATCAGGCGCCAGCAGGCGCTCGAAGAGAGCCTGCGGGCAATTACCGGGTCGTTGAGCCTCGACGATGTGCTGCAACAGATCCTCGACAGCCTCATGCAAATGCTCGGGCCGAATCGGGTCAGCGCAGCAGCGTTGACGATGCTCCAGGCTGACGATTGCACCCATCGCACCCTTGGGGGCGAGGGGCAACTCCAGACCGGCTGGCCCGAACAAATCGCGCGGCGCGTGGTGGACACGCGCGTTCCGATCCTGGTCGAGGATGCCCTCCACGACGCCGAATGGCACGCCCTGCAGCGCGCCGGGGTCAGGGCAGCGCTGAGCGTGCCGCTGATCGACGTTGATAATCAGGTGCTCGGCGCCCTGACAGTGGTAAGCGCCCGGCCGCATGTCTTTACCGCCACCGAGTCCCGCCACCTCACCTCCTTCAGTATTCAGGCCAGTGTCGCTATCCACAATGCCAAGTTGCATACCGAACTGGCTCGCCAGCGACTGATGCTCGAAGCGGTGTTGCGCGATATCGGCGACGGCCTGATCGTCGTGAACGAACAGGGCGCTCTGGTGCTAGGCAATCCGGCGGCCTATCAGGTGCTGCACCACAGCGATGGCCACGGCGGTGCCCTCCGCGAAGCCCTCGATCGCCTCAACCACGAGGCGCGCCAGCGGGCCAGCGGTCTGGTCAGCCAGGAGATCCAGGTTGGTCAGGACGACGAAGAACGTCATTATCGGATCTACGCTTCGCTGGTGCGGGTTGCCGATGCCAGCGATAGTCTGGTGGCCTTTGCGATCCACGATGTCACCGGCCAGAAATTGCAGGAGCGGCAACGGATCGAGTTTATTTCCATGGTGTCGCACGAGTTGCGCAACCCGCTCAATACGTTGAACGGCTTCTTGAAAGTGGTGTTGCAAGAAAAGGCCGGCCCGTTGAACGACCTGCAACGCGAGTTCCTCGGCCTGGCCGATGAGCAGGCGAACGCCCTGAAGGGCCGGATTACCGAACTGCTGGAGTTCAACCGGCTCGAAGCGGGGCGCCTGCGGCTCCAACCGCACTGGGCCAATCTGACCGATCTCATCCTGACTACCGGCGCCCGCTTTCAGGTGCAGGCCGAGCAGTTTGGTCTGCATATCCGCGCTGAGGTGCCCGACGATCTTCCTGAGATGCTGATCGATAGCGAGCGGATTGGTCAGGTTATCACGAATCTGGTCGAGAATGCGATGAAGGCCACGCCCGCCGGCGGTTCGATTACCATCACCGGTGAAGTACAGGGGAACGAGGTCTGGGTGCACGTGATTGATACCGGCGTGGGTATTCCTCCTGATCAGCAGGAGAAGATCTTCAATCGCTTCTACCGTATCGAGACCCGCGATTCCCGCCATGGTGCGCATCTGGGGCTGGGCCTGTCGATCTGCCAGCAGATCGTCGAAGGGCACGGTGGGCGGATCTGGGTCGAAAGCGAGGTCGGCAAAGGCAGTTGCTTTACCTTTGCGCTGCCCCTCGTGCGGCGCGAACAGACCATCAGTGAGTCGGTCGCCTGACCTGGCCCATCCGGCAAGTTCCTGGACGGGGGGAGGCCGGGCGGGCCGCGGCGTAGCCTCCCCGCGATCCTTCACCGCCTGACGTGACCATGGGGGAACCTGGTTCCCCCATGCCCCCGCCCGCGGGAGGGTTTGGGAGGGCGAAGCCCTCCCAGGAAAAACCTTTTCGTCGGTGTACGGCGCAGCCGCATGGACGGCTGGGAAGAAGATTGTCATCTCCAATCGCGAGAAAGTCATTAACGATTTATCAATAATCTCTCGTAACTGTGGTATAGTATTACGGAACGCACCACCGCCCTGCACTTGTGAGGTCCGCGCGTGAACATGGCACTTATCGCGCTTCCCAGCATCGGGAAGAATGCGCTCCCGCCTCTGACCCTGGCCTACCTGGCCACGCTGCTTGAACAGCGACGTCATATCGTGCGCATCTATGATCTGGCGCTGGAACCCGAGGCTTCACTGACGACCGTGTTGCCGTTGCTGCGGTCGTTCCGCCCGCACGTGGTGGTGGTAGCAGGCGAGAGTGCCGAGATGCTTGCTGCTATTGCCGAGGTGCTCCGCGCGGATGCATCCGCCACAGTGGTGTCGGCGCCGATGAGCCGCTCCGGGCTGGATGCTGCCCGCGTCTGTCCCGGGGTGCTCCGCCGGATCCTGGTGCAGACGCGCGCGGAGCCTGGCGCGAGCCTCGGCGCCTCGCTGTCGCTCGATCCATTGCCGTTTCCGGCGCGCCATTTGCTCTCGCTCGAACGCTACCCGCTGCGGGCGATTGGCGGCGAATTGCAAACGACCGTGCTGGTCGGCGTCAGCGACGCCGAGGGTGAACGAATCGTCTTTCGCTCGCCGACGCAGATCGTTGCCGAGTTCCGGGGTGTGGCGCAGGAGTTTGGCATTCGCCACTTCCTGCTCCCCGATGTGCCGGTTACCGGGGATCGGGAATGGCTGCAGGAGTGGCTTATGCGGTTGGCTGAGGCGGCCCTGGAAATTAGCTGGGAGGCCATCGCCCAGCCCGGGCGCCTGGATGCCGATATGGTGGCGCTGATGGCCCATGCTGGCTGTGAGGCCCTGCGCTTCCAGATCGACGCCGCTGAGGTGTTTGAGTCGAAGACGGCCCGCGAACAGGTGCGGCAGGCAGTGGCCCAGGCTCGCCAGCACGGTATTTTCAGCCGTGGGGATATGACGTTGGTGCCGCCCTATGAGTCGATCCCCTATCTCGTTGACGTAGCGGCAACGTTTGGTCTCGACGACGTGCGCTTTGATGTGGCCCACGAGGATGCCGTCGGCGCGGGCTTCGACGAGACGAAACTGCGCGAACTGGCGCGCCAGATCTATAACCAGGGCCGTGATCGCCAGCGCTTCATCAGCCGTTTTGGTCCCGCGCTGGGCAATTTGATCTGGCACTTGCGTGGACCGCGGCGTCCCGCTCCGCGGCAGTTCGACGATGAGGGGCTGATTGCCTGACGTGCAGACGGAAGAACCAGGTTTCCCCTCCCCCTGCCTGCGAGAAGTCGGGGAGGGCTGCGCCCCATCCCCCCGCCTGCGGGAGGGTTTGGGAGGGCGCAGCCCTCCCAAACGTTGTTTATTCCCTCGCGCAGCGACCCCATGCCCTAGACGGTAATCAGATGACGAAACTCGTCGAGGTTCCTGGGGCCAATCCCCTGCACTTCCTGGAGTTCTTCCACACTGGCGAAGGGGCCATGCTCTTCGCGGTAGGCGATAATGCGCTGGGCCAGGGCCGGCCCGATGCCCGGCAGCGCCACCAGGCTCTCATAGTCAGCGGTGTTCACGTTCACCGGTGTGCTGCCTTCCGCAGGGGGCGCCTCCTCGACCGGCGCCTCGGCCGGGGCTGACGCGGTACTTCCGGCCACTTCGCGCGCAACCAGCGTTTCTTCTTCGACTGGCGCCTCCATCGGGTTCTCAGCCGTCGCTTCCGTTTCTTCGGCAGGCGTCTCGGCGGTCGCTTCCCTTTCTTCGGCAAGCGTCTCAGCCGTCGCTTGCGTTTCTTCGGCAGGTGTCTCGGCGGCCACTTCGTCAGCAGTGATCCCCGTGACGGTCGCCGGTTCGGGCGCGGCGGTCGTTGTGACCACTTCTTCGCCAGGGATCTCGGCGCCGGTCGCTGGCCCTTCTGCGGGTGTCTCCGCGAGCGCTACCGGTTGTTCGGCGAGAGGCGCCGCGGTTTCAGCGGGGCGTTCAACCGGTGGAGGGGTGATACTGCCACGCAACTCCTGAGACGCCGGCGCCTGTTCTGCGAGCGCCGGCGCTGCGTCGGGGGCGGGTTGGGCGCCGCTCCGCGATGGTTTCGCGCCAGGCGCCGGAGGCGGCCCCCGGTGCACGCGGGTTGGGATCGGACGCGGCCCGCCGGGGGCGGCGGAGGGGGGCTGTTCGGGAGGGAACGCTGGTGCAGGCGGGGGCGTGCTGCGCCCGTCCGCCGGGCTGCCTGGAAACCCCGTATGGGGCGGCTGTTCCGTCCGTGTGCGTTGCCAGCGCCAGACCAGGTAGGCAATGCCGGCGAAGGCGCCAATCAAGAGCAACCGACGTACGCGAGCCATAGGGCTATCTCCTGACAATAAGTGACTGCGACGCGCCCGGGTCTGGCCACGGCACTGGTGCGGTTTCGGGCAACCTGTTCGGGGATCGGCACCAGGCCGATCGCCTCCAGGTGCGCCGCGCCCAATCCGCAATCATCCGCGATCACCATGCCGCCAGCGGGACGATCAAGGAGCGTAAGAGGGTCAGGTTCTCCACATCTTCGGCCATGTCTTCGCCCCTGGGCGTTTCCAGGATCATCGGCACCTGACGAAAGCGCGGGTCGTTCACCAGTAAGCGAAAGGCTTCCAATCCGATGCGCCCCTGACCGATGTGGGTGTGGCGATCGACGTGGCTGCCCAGTTCGCCCTGCGAGTCGTTCAGATGGAAACATTTGACCCGGTCGAGGCCGATGAGCCGATCAAGCGCGGCAAAGGTCTCGCCATATGTTTGGGGTGAACGAATATCGTAGCCGGCGGCGAACATATGGCACGTATCCACACAGATCCCCAGGCGCTGTTCGTAGTCCGACAGTTCATAAAGCCGGGCCAGGTGCTCGAAGCGGTGCCCGAGCGCCGTCCCCTGACCGGCGGTTGTCTCCAGTAGCACGACCGTGCCAGCGCCGGCGCCGCTCGCGAAGAGCCGGTTCAGGGCCGTGGCCACGCGGGCCAGGCCCGCTTCCTCCCCGCTCCCCATATGTGAACCGGGATGTAGCACGAGGTAGGGAACGCCCAGGCGGGCGCAGCGTTCGAGTTCATCGGCGCAGGCCGTCATCGAGCGCTCCCAGCGCGCCGGATCCGGGCTTGCCAGGTTGATCAGGTAGGCTGCGTGGACAAACACCGGGTCGATGCCGCTGCGGGCATGTTCGGCGTGGAACGCGGCAATCTCCTCTTCGGTCAGCGGTTGCGCCTCCCACTGGCGCTCGTTCTTGCAGAAGATCTGCATGGTCTCGCAGCCGACCTGTCGCCCGCGGGCGAAGGCCCGGGAAACTCCGCCCGCGATGGACATATGCGCGCCGAATGGCATAGCAATGCGCCAATGACCGACTCTGTACCGTCGAACATTATAGCACGTTCGCAATAACGCATCTGCGGGCAAGGATGGACGGTATACCTTCCGAGGCGCCGGGCGGCCTTTCTCTGGCGAGCGGGGGTGTGGGTGCCCTGGTGGCCCGGTAACCCCAACCCTCCTAAACTCTCTCGTGGGCGGGGCCCCGGGTGCGCGGCCCTCCGGCCCGCATCCGCAAGGGGATAGAAGGGTTCTCCTGGGAGGGCTTTGCCCTCCCGAACCCTCCCACCGGGTGAGGGGATGGGGAACCCAGGTTTCCCCATCCCCCTGCCGGGCGGGGGTGTGGGGAAACCCGATTTCCCCACCCCCCTCGCCGAGGGCGTATGTTCACGTTAGGGAGGTCTGGCGATGTGTGTACCGCTGGCCGGCTGGTTCGAGCGCGCGCTGGCCTTCGTGTTTCCCGATCGCTGCGCGGGTTGTGGGAGAATGGGCGCCTTGTTTTGCGCCGCGTGCCGTGCGGCGGCGCGCCCGGTGGTCGAAGAACGCACGCCCCTGCCGGGTCTGGATGCCGTTGCGGTGGCCTGGCGCTACGAAGGGAGCGTGCGCCGCGCCGTGCATGCGCTCAAGTACCAGCGGCGGCGGCGCGTGGCGCGGGCGCTGGCAGAGGCGCTCGCCGCCACCATCGGCGAGTGCCCGCGGGGCGACGTATTGATCCCCGTGCCGCTGCACCCCGAGCGCCTGGCGCAGCGCGGCTTCAATCAGAGCGCGGAACTGGCGCGCCATCTGGCGCGCTGCTGGCGCCTCCCGCTGCTTGCCGACGGGCTGATCCGCCAGCGTGACACCGGCCACCAGGCCCGCCTGGGGCGCCGCGAACGTCAGACGAACGTCGCCAGCGCCTTTGCCTGGCGCGCGCCGGCGCCCCCGCCTGCCCGCGTTATCCTGGTGGACGACGTGCTGACCACCGGCGCGACCCTGGGCGCGTGCGCTGCCGCGCTTCGCGCCGCGGGGAGCCGCCAGGTGGTGGCTCTCACCCTGGCGCGGGCCCTTATGAGCGGGGATCGCCCCTGAATCTGCGGGGAAGGGTCCGGGAGGACGTTGCCCTGAGGTGACCATCGTTCGCAGGGTTCAGCCCCCCTCCCAGCCTCCCCCCGCTGGGGGGAGGAGCCGGGTGCCCGCTCCCAGTGGGGGAGGGTCCGGGAGGGGGCCGGCGCCGTGCCCGCGGCGCCGTGGCGCGGGCGGGACGCCCGCGCTCCCAGGGCATGTTCATTGGGCGTGGTGCGCCATGCGCATGACCGTCTGACGTGAACCTACGCCCTCGGCGAGGGGTGTGGGGAAACCGGGTTTCCCCATCCCTCAGCGGACGCGGGCCGGAGGCCCGCGCACCCAGGCCCCGCCCCCTGGGAGGGTCTGGGAGGGCTACGCCCTCCCAAGAAGTATGTTCATCCCGTCGGTGCGCGGCGGAGCCGCATGGGAGCTTCCTGGGCCTTCTCCTGCCGGGGGCGTCGGGGCAACCTGATTGCCCGACGCCCCATATGCGAACGGGTAGGGAGGATGGCGCCACGCGCCCCACCTGTCCTACCCGCACGAGTAGTTGACGCAGTGTGTCAGAACGAGTATACTCGCATGTACCCTGTGTCACAAATGGAACTCATGCCTCGAAAGGACAGCGCATATGGAACGTCTTGTGGGTGAGGTCATGCATCACGGCGTGTTGACGTGTCGTCGCGAGACCCCGATCCAGGATGTAGCGCGACAAATGTCGGAACAGGATGTGAGCGCGCTCGTTGTGGTCAACGATGAAGGCAACATGATCGGGCTGATCTCGCGCACGGATCTGGTCAATGCGCGCCTCTACGAGCAGTACTGGAAGCACTGGCGCGGCCTGACCGCCGGACACATCATGGTGACGGATGTGGTTTCGGTGCGACCGGATGATAGCGTGCAAGATGCCAGCCGGCTGATGATGGAGCGGCGCATCCACCGCGTGGTGGTGGTGGAGGATGCGGGCGAGGGCGTCAAGCCCATCGGGGTGCTTTCGGTGACCGATGTGGTGCGCGATATCGCGCGGAACTGAGGATCGCGACGGCCACGGTTGATCAGGCGTTCCAGCAGGCCGAACAAGGGCGTGGGAAGGCCGCGCCTTCCCACGCCCTCGCGTCTGTGGCCCGCTCAGGTGTGAATGTAGTCGCGGATCTGCGCGATCCAGGCCCCCATGCCCGTGGCCACAATGAGGGCGAGGGTCGCCAGGGCCACCACCCGGCCCCCCCGCCCCCGCCGGGCCAGTGTGGCCAGCAAGGGCCCGGCGGATAGGCACAGCGCCGGGTAGAGAAAGATGGCCCAGCGCACCCCCTGACCGGCCACCACGAGCAGGCCCAGGCTGAGGGCCACCCCGGCCCACCATGCGGCGAGCAGGGCGCGCAGTGGCGCCGCCCGCGGGCGGCGACGATGAACCACGAGCGCCAGCCCAACTATGGCCAGCGGGCCGATAAGCGGCGGCAGGCTCACTCGCGCGCCCTGGGGCGGCGCCAGCCCTGCCAGGGCCGCCAGTGTGTCGCCCAGCACCCGCGGCAGGGGCGTGCCACTGCCGCTGCCTCCCCGTTCGACCAGGGCCTCCACAAAGATCGGCGCGCTGTAGAAGAGCAGTACGACCATTGCCAGGGCAACGCCGCCGGCGAGCGTCAATCCGCGCGGCGCAATGGCGGGCGTCCGGCCGCTCAGCCGGGTTGCCCAGGCGCAGAGCCAGGCCGCCGCGATGAGCGCCCCCACCGAGAGCGTTACCCCGGAGTGGCCCAGTAACCCCAATCCTACCGCGACCGTGAGCGTGGCCAGGGGCCAGACGCGCCCGCCCGCGGGCCATCGCGCCAGCGCCTGCGGGCCGGCCAGCCCCAGACCGAGCATGGCCAGAAGTGGAAGCGCCAGGGCCTGACCGCCAAGGTTCGCGTATTCGCCGATGGAGAAGGACTCCAGCGCCGGGGTGGGCAGCAGGTAGAGGGTCGCGCCCAACAATCGCGTGCGTCTGCTGAAGCCCGCCCGCCCTAGCAGCGCCCAGATCAGGCCAATGCTCAGCGCGTCGAGCAGGGCCACCCCCCCCTGCACCAGGAGCCGGCGCGCCGCGTCGCCGCCGGCGATGAGTTGCCCCGGCAGCAGCAGCAGGTACGCCCCCGGCGGGTAGGGTTGCTGCCCGCCGCCCGCGTCGCCGGGCAGACCGGTGGTAAAAAAGACCATGCCCAGGGTGACCTTGAACAGATTGTTGGCATGCAACCCCAGGTCACTGAAGAGGGCCTGGGGATGCAGCATGCCCCCCAGGCGCAGGGCGAAGGCAAGGACGATCAGGCCGATGACGGGCCGCGCCGCCGGTCCGGCGCGGGGTTCCACCAGCAGCAGGGCGACGGTGGCGAGGGCGGCGCAGCCGAGGGCCAGCCATCCCAACTCTGGCGCGAAGACGGTGAGGGCCAGGCGGTGGAAGGCCAGGAGCCAGGCGGCGCTCAGCATGGCCCCGCCAGCGAGCAGCAGCGCGCCGCGCCGGCCCGCGCCCAGTCCGCGGGCGAGCGTGAAGATCACCGCCAGGGTCAGGGCCAGCCAGGCCAGCGGCGGCCAGGCAGGGGCGCGGGGCAGGCCGCTGGCGCTATGCTGGCGCACCTGGTAGAGAATGAAGCTCAGATCGCGCGGATCGCCGGGAGCGACGAAGGGCGTCGAGCGCATGCTGACGCGCAGATCGCCGGATTGGGCCGAGTGGGCCAGCAGGTAATAACGGCGGGGTTCACCGGGGGGCAGAGTGAGGGTGTACAGCGTCCCCAGGCCGGTATCCCAGACCGTTTCGGTGGAAGTGGGGCTGCCCGCGGCGAGCAGGGAGACCACGTGCAGCCCGCCGCCCGCGCCGGGGAGCACGATCGCCGCCTCCGGGCGCATCCAGCGGTAGGGCCGGCCCCCGGTCCGTTCCAGTTCCTCCCACCACCAGACGTAGCCGCGCGGATCGCCGGAGGTGAGCACGCGCTCGGGCGGCTCGGAGCCGTGCGCGCCGCGCAGGAAGGGCGCGTCGTCCTCGCGGCGCTGCAGGGCCGGCTCGCCGCCAACGAACAGCGTGTGGTCGAGCGGGGCCTGGTAGGCCAGCAGCCAGAGACCGAGGGCGCACAGCAGGAGCGCCAGGAGTTCCAGCCCCAGGCGCCGCGCAGCGGCAGCGGGTGGAGGCGTGGTCAGTGCTGGCTCGTCGCGCCCCAGGTGATGACCACCACCCCGATCACGACGATCACCGCGCCGATCAGCTTGTAGGGCGTAATCGTTTCGTTGAGGAACAGGCGCGAGGGGATGAGAATGATCACATAGTTCAGGGCCAGCAGCGGGTAGGCGAACGAGAGGTTGACGCGGGAGATCACGCCGAGCCAGAAGAGCGCGCCGCCGAAGACCAGCGCGAAGCCCAGGAGCACGCGCCAGTCGGTGAAGGTGGCCCAGAGCACACCGGGGTCGAACGAGAAGTGGCCCACACGGGCGCTGACGGCGTTCATTCCCAGTTTGAGCAGCACCTCGCCAACGACGGTCAGGGCGCTGGCGGTGAGCAGCATGGCGATAACCGGAAGCATGGCGAACCTTCTTGCTGGTGTGCGTTGTGCGCCTGCGAGGATCTGGTCGGCTGACCGGCGCGGCTGGTTGCTGATCATGGGGTGCGTTCGAGAACGAAAACGGCATAATCACAGATACCGCTCCGCATCGGATAGGCCCGTTCGACGGCGAAGCGCGGGCCGAAGATGGCCCGGTATTCGGCCTCCGAGCGGATGTGCTCGCCCCGGTCGAGGGCGTGCATGAGGTGACCGGCAAGATTCTGGCCCTCGGGGGGCGGGGTGTCTTCCATCACCAGGGCGATCGCGCCGGGGCGCAGGACGCGGGCCAGTTCATCCATGGCGGCGCGGGCGGTAGCGTCGGGCAGGTGGTGGAGCACGCCGAGCACCAGCGCGGCGTCGAAGCTGGCATCGGCCAGCGCCAGGGCCTCGCCCGCGCTGACGACATAGGCGCCCGGGCGCCGGTGGGCGGCAAAGCGCAGATAGCCGGGCGCGATGTCAACCCCGACGTAGCGCCCGGCCGGGAACTCGGTTGCGAAGATGCCGGTGCCGCAGCCCAGGTCGAGAAAGCGCCGCCGGTCACCGTGCCAGGGGCGTAGTTCGCGGGCGATCGCCAGGCGTTCGCCCTCAAAGCCGGCCTCCACCGTCCAGCGCAACGCGTCCCAGAGGCGCGGGCTGGCGCTGAGGCGATCGAGGGCCTCCTGGAAGAGCGCCGGTGGCGCGCTGAGAGACATCAGGACACCTCCACGGACGGGGGATGCGCCGCGAGCGCCTTCGGGCGCGTGGTGAACGGCTTGGCGTTACGGGCCAGGGCGATGACCGAGAGCCCGAACGGAAAGTTCCTGCCGGCGGCGATCCAGGCGGCTTCGAGGGCCATCACACTGTGGAGCGCTTCATTGATCGGCGCGGTGGGCAGGGCCATGGCCGACGCAGCGCCCCGATCGGGGGTAAAGCGTTCGAGCAGGCGCGTGGCCAGCGAGAGCGGAAAGAGCAGGCTCAACCCATAGGTGCAGCGCTCGACCGCAAAGCCCGCGTCCGTGAGCATGGCGCGCACCTGCGCGGCGGTGTAGCGGCGGCGCGTGTGCACCTGCCGGTCGTGGCGCGAACGGAGCCAGTTGTAGGCGGGCAGGCGCAGCAGGAAGCGGGCGCCGGGGCGCAACACCCGGCGCACCTCGGCCAGGGCCGTAGCCTCATCGGGCACCCCCTGGTGGTAGAGCACATCGTAGGAGGTGACCAGATCAAAGCTGTCGTCGGCGAAGGGCAGGGCCAGCACCGACGCTCGCCCGACGCGCCCGGGCATGCGCTGGCGGGCCCAGGCCGTCGCCTCGGCGCTGTAGTCCACGCCGATCACCTCGCCGTAGCGCCCGAGAAACACCCCATCGCCGCCTGTGCCGCAGCCGGCGTCGAGGATGCGCAGACCGGGCCACCTGGCGTACTGCGGGTCGAGCAGCGCCGCGCTGATGGCGCGCATCCCCCGGTGCCACCAGTGGCGCAGTTCGACCGAGGCCAGGGTTGTGTATTCACTCGTTTCCATCGTTCGAGGCACAGATGGTTTCGCTGCGCGGCCGCTGGCATACCAGGTTGCGGCAGCGCGGAGGCGCCACTCTCTGCGGACCCTCCTGTTCCGCCCGTGGCGGCAGATATGTCCGCGTCTGGACGGGGCGCGCGCCGCGGACGGAACGGGGGGCGGGGAGGCGGCGCCTCTCGGCCCCCCTCCAGTCTGGGAGGGCGCAAGCCTCCCAGCCCCTTCCGTCTGGGAGGGCCGGCTGAAAATCGTTCGCCGCGTTCAGCCCCCCGCTGGGGGGAGGCGCCGGTTGCCCGCTCCCAGCGGGGGCGGGTCAGGGAGGAGGCCGGCGCCGTGCCCGCGGCGCCGCAATGCGGGCGGCACGCCCGCGCTCCCGGGCCATGTTCATTGGTAGGGCTTTGCTCTCCCAGGAACAATCGTATGTTCATCCCGTCGGGGTGCGGCGCAGCCGCATGGACGGCTACGTGCGACTATACCAGATAGGGCGTACCAGCGCAACTCGTGGCGCTCAGGCGATGACATTGCGTAGCACCCCGAGGGCGGTAG
This sequence comes from Chloroflexaceae bacterium, assembly GCA_034434655.1. GTDB lineage: Bacteria > Chloroflexota > Chloroflexia > Chloroflexales > Chloroflexaceae > JACAEO01. Next base: position 2,790 of record DAOTYR010000056.1, on the reverse strand, counting down.
CCTCCAGTTCCACCACATCATCGCGTTCCAGCCAGGGGCCGTAGCCGCCGCCGCTCTCGAGGAGGGTGCCGCCGCCTACGGCGCCGCTGGCGATTACATCGCCGGGGTAGAGGGTCACACCGCGGCTGGCGTGGGCGATCAGTTCGGCGAAGCTGTAGAACTGGTTGCCGCTCACGGCGCGGCAGCGTTCGATGCCGTTGACGCGCCCGCTGAGCACCAGGTTCAGGCGCCCATCGTCATCGGCGTACAGTTCAAGTTCATCGGGCGTGACCAGCCAGGGGCCGAGGGAGGTGGCAAAATCGCGCGACTTGGCCGGGCCGCGGCCCAGGGCCTGTTCGTTCTCTTCGGCATCACGATCCACCCAGGCATTCACCAGCGTATAGCCGGCGATCACCGCCGGGGCCTCTTCGGGCAGCAGGTCACGCGCCTGCCGGCCAATCACGCAGGCCAGGCCGAGGGCATAATCGAGCATGGCGCCCCGGGGCATCGGAACGGCTTCATCGGGGCCGAAGACGGCGCCGTGGTTGGCGAAGGAGAACATCGGGCCACGGTACCACGCCTCGGGCAGCCCGGCGCCGCGGAGGGTCCGCACGGCGATGGCGTGCTCCTCGAAGCTCTCGTAGACGCGCAGACTGGTGGGGCGGGGGAGCGGCGCCAGGAGCCGCACCTGGCTGAGCGGCAGCAGCAACGCCGCCCCGCCAATCGAGAGGCCGCCGGCAAGTCCGGCTGGCTCCTCGCCGGGCCACTCTGCCTCTGACCCGGCCAGCTCGCCGCCGAGCATGTGCGTCACCGCGGCCAGAATATCGGCGGCGCTCTCGAGGTTGACCTCGTTCTGGTCGGCGCGGAGGAGGCTGGCCATGTCCCAGCGCAGACCCTCGGCCTCTTCGATCACCAGGGGCGCGGCGACCGCCAGATCAACCACTGTATCGCCGAGGAGGGCGCCGGCGCGCGGCGCGCCATCAGGTGGCACAAAGGAAATCAGTCGCATAGGTCCCCACGCGGCTCCGCCGCACGACAACAGGGAGACACAAAGGTTGCGCCGGGAGGGCGCGGCCCCGCCGGACCCTCCCGGCCCGTGGGCAGGGCGGCGGTCACAGGTTCCCTCGGCGGGCCTGCTCGCGCTCGATGGCCTCGAAGAGCGCTTTGAAGTTGCCTTTACCGAAGCCGCGGCTGCCCTTGCGCTGGATGATCTCAATAAAGAGCGTGGGCCGGTCCTGCATCGGCTGGCTGAAGATCTGGAGCAGGTAGCCCTCGTCGTCGCGGTCAACCAGGATGTTGCGCTCCTGGAGGGCCTGGCGGCTCTCCTCAATCGCGCCCACGCGGCGTTCGAGGTCGTCGTAGTACGCTGCTGGAACGGTGAGAAACGGAATGCCCGCGGCGCGCAGCGCGTCCACCGTGGCGCAGATGTCGCTGGTCGCCAGGGCGATGTGCTGCACCCCGGGGCCGCCGTTGTACTCGAGGTATTCGGCAATCTGGCTCTTCTTGCGACCTTCGGCCGGTTCGTTGATCGGAAACTTGATCTTTCCACCACCGTTCTGCATCACCTTGGACATCAGCGCCGAATAGTCGGTGGCAATATCGCGATCGTCGAAGTGCACCAGTTGCTGAAAGCCGAGCACGTCGCGGTAGAACGCCACCCAGTGGTCCATCGCGCCGGCTTCGACATTGCCGACGACATGGTCAATGGCGAAGATGCCGGTGTCGGGCGCGGGCGTCTGGGGCGCGAGGGGCCGGAAGCCGGGCATGAACGGCCCTTCGTAGCCATCGCGTTCGATGAAACTATGGACGGTATCGCCATAGGCGGCGATGGTCGCTTGAACCACGCGCCCATGAGCGTCCTCGAAGCTCACCGGCTCGCGGACGCCGGTGGCCCCGTTCCGCAGCGCGGCGGCATAGGCCGCGGCAGCGTCGCGCACTCGTAGGGCGACATCTTTCACCCCATCGCCGTGGCGGGCGAGGTGGGCGCTGATAGGGTGATCGGGGAGCAGCGGCGCGGTAAGGACGAAGCGCACCTCACGACGTTGCAGCACGTAGCTGGCCCGGTCGCGCAGGCCGGTTTCCAGGCCGGCGTAGGCCATCGGGGCCAGACCGAGGGTGCTGCGGTAGAAGTGCGCCGCCTGCCGCGCATTGCTGACGTAAAACTCGATGTAATCTATTCCCAGAAAGTCAAGCGCATCCTGTGCAGGGTGCATGGATTGAATCCTCAATATATAGTGGCGCACCTGCCGCGTCAGCCGTCCATGCGGCTCTGCCGCACACCAACAAGGTGGAAAAAGGGTTTTTCCTGGGAAGGCCTGGCCCTCCCACACCCTCCCGCGGGCGAGGGTGTGGGGAAACCCGGTTTCCCCACACCGCTCCTCCGAGGAACCATGTTCACGTCAGAGCCATCCATGCGGCTCCGCCGCACCCCGACGGGATGAACATACTTCCTGGGAGGGCGGCGCCCTATAGGCGCGAACGTAACGGGCGAGGGCTTCCTGAAGCGGCAAAATGGGAGAGCACCCGCTCAGAATCGCCCCTGAAAGCCCGTCGAGAGCTGTACCCCCCCGGGCTGTATCGCCCTCTGGCAAGCCGTCTGTGGCTTCACAGAGCCACACGCTTACGTTCGCGCTTATAGGGCTGCGCCCTCCCAGGAAGTATGTTCACCCGTCGATGTGCGGCGAAGTCGCATGGACGGCGGAAATGGTTTTACACCCCCGCTTCCTGGAGCGCCGCGTTGATGATCGTTTGCGCCTCGGCCTGGATGGCGGCCAGGTGCTCCTCGCCCTTGAAGCTCTCGGCGTAGACCTT
>DAOTYR010000055.1:0-12629 GCA_034434655.1 Chloroflexaceae bacterium | reverse complement strand
GGCGGATGTGCTCCAGCAGGGCGATGCCGTCCATGACCGGCATCTCGAGGTCCACCAGGGCCAGGTCGTAGGGCTGGCGCTGGAGCAACTCGACCGCCTGGCCGCCGTGCTCGGCGGTTTCAACGCGATAGGCGTTGCGAAGCAACCGCTGGCAGAAGGTGCGAATGTGGGCATCGTCTTCGACCACCAGCAGGCGCGGCTGCGCCATAGCGGCGCCCGGCGCCGCCAATACATCGGCCATACAAGCACTCCTCAACCAGGTCGCCAGGGCGGCGACAGGTGCGCGCAACCATCAATGGCGCGACCATGGGCGCGACCATGCGTGGCCCGCGCGGTCCACTAACGTGAAAATAGGCTGCTGGAGCAGGGGTGTGGGGAAACCCGGTTTCCCCACGCCCCTGCCCGCGGGAGGGCCTGGTCCTCAAGCAGGGGGATGGGGAAACCAGGTTCCCCCATCCCCCCGCCCGCGGGAGGGTTTGGGAGGGCACAGCCCTCACAGGCGAACCCTTTTATCCCATTGTGGATGCGCGCCGGAGGCCTGCGCACCCGGGCCCCGCCCGCAGGAGGGTCTGGGAGGGCACAGCCCTCCCAGGAACAATCTTTGTTCATCCTAATGTGAACATCGTCTGTTGGAGCAGGGGTATGGGGAAACCCGGTTTCCCCATACCCTCACCCGGTGCGTAGGTGTGAACCATTTCTAACAAGCAGCATAGTAGGCGCAGGTGTCGTTTCGACTACACGGAGGGCGCATATGATGACAGTTCTGTCATCGTTCCGCAGGCCGTGCCGCGCTGGACAGTATAGTTTTAGGGCCAATACGTTTCAAATAACAGGAGTTACGCGGTCGCCTCCCGGCGGGGAGGGCTGGAGGGCCGCAGGCCCTCCACCAACCGGTTGTTTCCCGCCCGCGGCGGGAGGGCCGTGGGGGGTGCGCCAGGCCGCCGGGCCGCCGCGGGGGGGAACTGGGGTTGGGGGGGTGGCGACGCCTCCCCGCACCCCTCCACCGCGTGCGTCCTGTCAAATAAGATGACTATCCCCTCCCCCGCCGGGGGCGTGAGTGCGGCTCCTCCCCCCAGCGGGGGGAGCTCGGAAGGGGGCTGAAGCGCCGCATGCGCTTATTTGATAAGGTATTGATTTTAGGGCAAGCCCTAAAGACGTTGCAATAGCCCTGCCAGCCGCCACTCCCGCTGCCCACAAAGCCCCCAGGTGTGGTAAGCTGTAACCACGTTCGCGGCTGCGGCATCGAACTGATAGTGGAGCCCCCACAAGCTAACCGAGAAGGATTGCGAGTATGAGTCTCTTACAGGACAAGGACCGGGCCGCGGTGCAGGAGGCCTTCGAGGGACTGGTGCAGCCGGTGCATCTGGTGCTGGTGACCTCGGAGGAGAGCGGCGAGTATAGCGAGGTGGCGCGCGAACTGCTCGATGAGGTCTCCGCGCTGAACGATCAGATCAGTCTCGAGGTGCTCGACATCGAGGCCGACGCGGAGCGGGCTGCGGCCCTGGGCGTGGACAAGGCCCCGACGGTGGTGTTTTTCGCCGGCGCCGACCGAATCGATCACGGGGTGCGGTTCGCCGGCCTGCCCAGCGGCTACGAGTTCGCCACCTTGATCGAGACCATCCGTATGATGGGCGGCGCGGCGGACACCGCCCTGATGCCCGCGACCACGGCGTTTCTGGAGGGCCTCACCGCTCCCCTGCGCCTCCAGGTCTTTGTGACGCCGACCTGCCCCTATTGCCCCCGCGCGGTGGTGCTGGCCTACCGCCTCGCCATTGCCAGCCCTCACGTCAGCGCCGAGGGCATCGAGGTCAGCGAGTTCCCCGAACTGGGTGACCGCTACGCCGTGATGGGCGTGCCCAAGACCGTGATCGGTGAGATTGTTCACATCGAAGGCGCCGCTCCCGAGTCGATGATGCTCCAGAAGCTGCGCGAGGCCGTCGCGGCGTAGATACGAACGTGAGCATAGCTCGTCGGAGAGGGGCTGGGGAAACCTGGTTTCCCCAGCCCCCGGCCCGCGGGAGGGTTTGGGAGGGCACGGTCCTGCCCTTTCACCGAAGGATCACAGTTGCAGCACTCCACAGGCGGCATGTTATACTGAACCCACAACGCCTGTGGAGGGATAACGCATGCCCGGACCGACGATCGATCTTTCCCTTTACGCCGATGAAGCCGCCTTGCTGGCTGCCCTTCGCCGCCACGATCCCGACGCCTGCACCTGCCTGGTCAAGCGCTTCGCGCCCCTGGTCTACGCTCGCGCCCTGCGCCTCACCGGCGACCCTGACGAGGCCGAGAGTGTGTTGCAATCCACGTTCATCAAAGTCTGCGACGCGCTGCCGGGCTTCGACGGCGCCAGTAGCCTGGGCACCTGGATCTACCGCATCGCTACCAACGAGGGGCTGATGGTGCTGCGCCGGCGCAAGCCGCAGATCGCCCTCGATGATGTGGCCGACAACCTGCATCCCGAGGAGGTGCCCCACCAGTTTCAGGCATGGTCGCCCGACCCGCAGCGCCTGGCGCTCGACGGCGAACTGCGCGCGCAGATCGAGCGAGCCATCGCCGCCCTGCCCGAGCAGTTGCGGGTGGTTGTGCTGTTGCGCGATGTTGAGGGGTTGAGCACCGAGGAAACTGCAGCGCAGCTCGGCATTAGCCCGGGCGCGGTCAAGGTGCGTCTCCACCGGGCTCGCCTGCGCCTGCGCGAGGCGCTCGCCGATTACCTCGCCGCCCGATCGGAGGATCACGCATGAGCCACGCGGCCCATTCGCACGATCTGCAACGCTGTCGCGAACTGGTGGCGCAGTTGAACGATTACCTCGACGGTGAACTCCCCGCCGATCTCTGCGCCGAGCTGGAGCATCACCTGGCCGATTGCCCCGATTGCCAGGTGGTGCTCGATACCCTTGGCCAGACGGTGCGCATCCTCCACCATCTGGACGAAGCTCCCCCGCCGGCGCTGCCCGCCGACCTGGAGGCGCGCCTCCTTGCCCGTCTGCGGGCAGGGTAGGTCCCCCATCGGGCAATCATGGTCTTTGAATAATACTCCGCTCTCGCCCGCGCAGGCGGGCTTCGCATTCCGTAGCCGAGGGCTGATGGTCTTTGAATACATAATCCGGTAGAGGCCGCGCAGGCGGGCTTCGCATCCCCTAGCCGAGGGCTTCAGCCCCACGGCCAGCCCGGCATACCGGATGAATTGCTCAATACCCATCAGCCATCCATGCGGCTCGCGCCCCACACCGACGGGGTGAAAATAATTCTTGGGAGGGTGTAGCCCTCCCAAACCCTCCCACCGGGCGGGGGTATGGGGAAATCAGGTTTCTCCACCCCCCTCGCCGAGGGCTTATGTTCACGTTTAGATGTCCATGCGGCTCCGCCGCACAACGCTCAACATACGGTTGTTCCTGGGAGCGCTGTGCCCGCCCACACCCTCCCCCGGGTGAGGGCGTGGGGAAACCCGGTTTCCCTAGACCCCGCTCTAAAGGACAATGTTTAGCGGAGCAATTGCTCAATACCGATCATCCCGACGGAACAAGGCGCCGTGCAAGATGTTGCGTCACCTCCCATCGGCTGGAAACAACACTCCTGCGCCAACAGGATCATGGCCTCACACGCACCCCAGGCGCCGCATCGCCTCGTGGGTCGTCAGGTGAATGCGCCCGGGGCCGATCTTCTCCACAAAATGGGCCCGCTTCAGCCCGTCCATCACCGGCCCCTTGATCTCGGCCAGGTGCAGTTCTACCCCCGCGTCGCGCAACTCCTGGATGAGCGACTCCAGCGTGTGCAGCGCGCTCGAGTCGATGAAATTGATCGCCGAGCCGATCAGCACCAGGTGCTTCACCTCGGGCCGCTCGGCCACGATCCGCAGCAGGGCGTTCTCCAGGTAGCGCGTGTTGGCGAAGTACAGGCTCTCGTCCACTCGCACCGCCACCACGTCGGGCCAGGTCCGCACGTCGTAGCGCAGAATGTTGCGGTACACTTCGCTCTCCCCCAGGCGGCCCACCACCGCGATGTGCGGCCGGCTGGTGCGCCAGAGGTAGAGCAGCAACGAGGCGCCGACCCCGACGAAGATGCCTGTTTCGATGCCCAGCAGCAAGACTGCCGCGAAGGTGACGCCCCAGGTGAGCGCGTCGCTCCGGTTGGCCTGCCAGATGTGCCGGGGTTCCTTCAGATCCACCAGGCCAGACACGGCCACGATCACCGTCGCCGCCAGCACCGCCTGGGGCAGGTAGTAGAACAGCGGCGTGAAAAAGAGCAGGATCAGCGCAATGCCCCCCGCGGTCACTAGCGAGGCCAGGCCGGTGACCGCGCCAGCCTGGAAGTTGACCACCGAGCGGGCGAACCCGCCGGTCACCGGGTAGCCGCTGAACAACCCGGCCCCGATGTTGGCCGCGCCGAGGGCGATCAGTTCCTGGTCGGGGTCAATCGCCTGGCGGCGCTTGCTCGCCAGGGCCCTGGCCACGGCAATCGATTCGACCACGCTGACCAGCACGATCGCCGCCGCCGCGGGCAGGAGCGCCTGCACGTCGCCGACGCTCGGCGCGGGCCAACTGAATGGCGAGAGACCGGGCGGAATGGCCCCGACGACCGTCACCCCGGCGCGCTGGTCGAGACGCAATAGCCAGGCGATCAGCGTGCCGAGCAGCACCGTCACCAGCGGCGCCCCGCTCACGATCAGCGTCACCGCCAGCGGGCGCAGGCCCATCCGTTGCAATATGGGCCGCAGGCCCTTGCGGAAAAAGAGCAGCAGCGCGATGCTGCCAACGCCAATGCTCACCGTGATCAGGTTGGTCTGCCCCAGACCCTGCACGGCGTGGTAGAGCACCTCGTAGAAGCGGTCGCCGGCGATCTTGTACCCCAGGATGTACTTGAGTTGCCCGGCGGCGATGATCAGCGCCGAGGCCGAGGTAAAGGCGGCCAGCACCGGGTGCGAAATGAAGTTGAGGATCACCCCCAGCCGGAACACTCCCAGCAGGAGTTTGATCGCCCCGACGATCAGGGACAGGATCAGCACCAGTTGCAGGTAGCGCGCGCTCCCCGGTTCGGCCAGGGCGCTCACCCCGCTGAAGACCAGCAAGGAGGTGATCGCCACCGGCCCCACCGAGAGTTGCCCGGAGGTGCCCAGCAGCGCGTAGATGATCAGTGGCACCACCGAGGCGTACAGGCCCACCTGTGGGGGCAATCCCGCCAGTTGCGCATAGGCCATGCTCTGGGGGATAAGCATAATCGCTGTGACCACGCCGGCCACCAGGTCGCTCGGCAGGTCGGCCCGGCGGTAGTGCAGCAGCCAGCGGGTAAACGGCAGGTAGCGACCCAGAGCGCCGGTCCGCGCCACGCCCCCGGCGCGTGTCGGGGAAGGTATGGGTTGAGAGGTTGCCATCGGGATGTCCTTGCGCCAATTGCACCTCAGCCGTCCATGCGGCTGCGCCGCACACTGACGGGATGAAAAAAAGTTCTTCTTGGGAGGGCATAGCCCTCCCAAACCCTCCCACGGGCGGGGGGATGGGGGAACCTGGTTCCCCCATGTTCACCTCAGCCGTCCATGCGGCTGCGCCGCACACTGACGGGATGAAAAAAGTTCTTCTTGGGAGGGCATAGCCCTCCCAAACCCTCCCACGGGCGGGGGGATGGGGGAACCTGGTTCCCCCATGTTCACGTTAGGTCACGTGTTCCCCGGCGCGCTCGAAATAGTCGTCGGCGCAGAAGCCAAAGGTCTCGAGCGACTCATCGTCGTAGCCCGCGGCGCGCAATTCGGCCTCGGCCTGCTCGCGGCTCCAGCCGTGGTGGAGCTGGCGGTAGAGCAGCCACATCAGCCCCACCCGGGTGGCGCTGCGGCAGTGGAACACCACCCGGCCCGCGTCGGGGGCCTCGATAAGCTCGGCCAGTTCGTCCACGTGCTCGCGTTCCAGTTCATACGCCGGCCAGGGCCGGTGGAAGTAGCGCAGCCCCGCCGCCTCGGCGTTGCGCTGCTCGATGGCCGAGCGCTCGGGGTCGCTCCGCAGGTTGATGACCGTCGTATAGCCGGCCTCCGCCAGCTTCGCCCAATCTTCGGGCTGCGGCTGGGCCGCCAGCAGCACCTCGGGAGTGACGGCGTAGCTCAGCAGCGCGGCGCTGGCGGTGCGCTGCTGCAGCGCCCCGCAGGGAAGTTCGTTGGTCACGTCGGGGGCCCTCCTCTCAAATAAACAGCGTCACCTTGGCCCGCGCCGCGTCGCCGAGGAAGGTCGCCACGCCACCGGTCTCCAGCCCGTCCACCAGTTCTTCATCCTTGATCCCCAGCAACTCGCGCGACATGTCGCAGACGACCATGCGCACGCCCAGTTCGCGGGCCAGGCCGAAGAGTTCCTCCGGCGAGGAGACCTCGTGCTTCTGCATCAGGCCGCGGATGATCTGCGCGCCCGCGCCGAAGAAGTTCATCTGCGAGAGGCCCATCTCGCCCAGTTTGCCCGGCAGCATGGCGGTAAAGCCCTGCTCCAGCAGACTCTTGCCGCTGAACACCTTCTGCTTCTTCACCGCGCTCAGGCCCCAGAAGGTGAAGAACATGCTCACCTCCAGGCCCATCGAGGCCGCGCCGGTGGCGATGATGAAGGCGGCGATGGCCTTGTCCAGGTCGCCGGAGAAGACCACCATCGCCAGGCGGTCCTCGATCCCCTGCGAGGGGTGCGCCTCCAGCGCGGCGACACGGGCCTCCAGGGCGGCGATGCGGTCGAGCAGCCCCTGGGTGTCCTTCTGATCAATGGTCTCTATGGTCATTAGTCGGATTCCTCATGCAACAATGTGGCGCTGCCACACAACAAATGAACAAAGACGTTCCTGGGAGGGCGCGAAGCCCCCCAGACCTTCCCCGCGGGCGGGGACGCGGGAGAACCCGGCTTCCCCGCCTGCCTCCGCTTGCTACGCCGTGCGCTTCAGGTAGTGGACGAACAGTTCCTGGCCGCCCTCGTTGACGGTCTCCTGGGCCAGGAGTTCGACGTTCCGGGCCGTCTTCGCCCAGCCCTGGAAGTCGGCCACCGAGCCGCGGTCGGTGGCGATGACCTTGAGCACCTGGCCCACCGGCAGTTCGTTGACCGCCTTGCGGCTCTTGACCAGGGGCATCGGGCACCTGGCGCCCTTCACGTCAAGGGTCTGATCGTATGCGATGGACATCTCTGGTTCCTCCATGATGAGCGGCTCTGTGCCGCGATAGATGTGTCTTGCGGTTCTCCTGCCTGAGGGGAGGGTCCGGCAGGGCTACTTGTCTGTGAACAACCGTTTTGGGCAACCATCTCTCCCCTCCCTGCACCTGCCCCGCCGGGGGAGAGCGCCTTGCTCCTTCCCCCGGCGGGAGAGGCTGGGAGGGAGGCGCAATTCCCCCTGAAAGGCTCAGGCATTGCTCAACGCGCAGATATTCCTGCCCAACTCCAGTTCATTCGCCGCGCCATCGCAGGGCGTTGCCAGGCCGATGTTGACGCGCTTGATTTCCACGTATTCCGGCGGAAAGACCGGCAGGTGACTCAAGACGTAGCTGGTGAACTCGGCCTCGTCACGGGGACGCAGGGCGTCGTTGGTGGCGCGCACCGCGGCGAAGGGGGCGGCAAAGACGCCGTTGGCGTCGCCCTCATCGAGGGTGCTGAAGTGGGCCGGCAGGATCAGCGTGTCGTCGTCGGCCATGCGCGGCAGCCGCTCGGTGATGCTGCGGTAGAGGATCGGCGTCCAGGACTCCCCCTTGCCGCCCAGGTCGGGGCGGCCAAAGGAGCGCAGGAAGATGCCGTCGCCGGTAAAGAGCGCGCTGCGGCCATCGGGCGCGTCGAGGCGGTAGTTGACCTGGCCCAGGGTGTGGCCCGGGAACCAGCGGGCGGTTATTGTCACCTTACCGATCTGGAAGCGATCACCCTCCTGAACATGAGTATACGCGATGACGGCGGGCAGCATGTCAATGGGATGGATGGCGTCGTAGGCGTGCACGTAGTAGGTCGCCCCCGTCTCCTGGGCCAGGGCCGGCCCGCCGCTGATGTGGTCGGCGTGAACATGGGTGTCAAAGATGTGGGTCAGGCTGGCCCCGGCCTCGGCAACCAGATCACGGTAGACCTGGATGTGGCGCAGCGGGTCGATCAACGCCGCCTTGCCGCCGCTGATCACCGTGAAGCTCAGATCGCCGCGAGCCGGGCGAGCGATCTGCACGATGCGCCCCCAGTCCGCCGTTACCACGTCGCGCACGTCGTAGAAGTTCCCCCAGCTTACGTAGCCGCCTTCCAGGTAGCGCGCCTGGTAGCCGCGCTCGTGCAGCACCCCGGCGACGTACTGCGAGGAACCCTCTTTGGCGCACACCACGAGGATCTCGCGGCCCGCCGGGACGCGCGCCGCGGCGCCGTCTTCATCTTCGATGAACTCGAAATAGGGGATGTTAACCGTGGTCAGGTTCGCGCGCCCCTCGATCGGGCTTCGCCGGAATTCCTCCTCGTTGCGAACGTCGAGAACGAACAGCGGTTCGTCGCGCAGGATGCGAGCGTACAGCTCGGCTGGAGTGAATGCGGCTACGGCGGTCTGGCCTTCGGTGATGGTCATGGTAGCAACTCCTGATTTCTTGTGCAATACGGAACGAGGAATTTCTGGGTACAATGCTACTGTCCGAATGTAAGGCCCGCGCGAGTGTTTCGTAAGAGTTTGGTAAGGAACCAGGCGTCTCACCGGCTTACCAGCGTATCCGTTGCAGATCGGGAGGGCGAAGCCCCCGGTCCCTCCTATCAGACAGGGGCGCGGGGAAATCCGCTTTCCCCGCGCCCCTGTCGAAGGGCGGCGCCCTTGCAGACTGCCGCGCCCTCGCCGCGGGCGGGACGCCGGGCCGCCTGGCTGCCGCGGGCGGAACGGGGGGGCGGCGGAGGCTGTGCGCCTCCCTGCATACCTCCGCCGCGTACGTCCTGTCACATAGTGAGGTCAGCTATGACTATCTCCACCCCCATTCATACCAACCCCCAGAGCATTGATCGCGTGCTCAACGCCGGCGTGCCGGTTCTCCTCGTCTTTACCCGGCGCGATTGCCAGACTTGCGCGCAACTGGCGCCGGCCCTGAACCGCCTGGCCGGCGACTACGCCGGGCGCGCCCTGATCGCCCAGGTGGATGCGCAGGAGTACCCCGATCTGGCCCGGCGCTTCGAGGTGACGCGTCTGCCGGGTCTGGTCTTCGTACAACAGGGCCGGTCACTGGCCCGCTCCAGCGGCGTGGCCACCGAAGCGGCCTTGCGCGCCTGGTTCGAGTATCTCACCGCCGGCGGCGCGCGCCCGCCGCTGCCCGAGGGTCCGAGCGTGCCTATCGAGGGCCATGCGCCCCCGCCACCCGCCGCGGGGCCGCGCCCCGCGCCTGCCACCGGCGCGCCTCCACCCCGGGGCGCGGCTGGCCCCGTCGTGCTCACCGACGCCACCTTCGACCGCATCGTCGGCGCCGGCGATCAGCCGGTCCTGGTTGACTTCTGGGCGCCCTGGTGCGGGCCGTGCCGCATGGTCGCCCCGGCGGTCGAACGACTGGCCCATGAGTTCGCCGGGCGCGCCGTGGTGGCCAAACTCAACGTTGATGAGAATCCTTACACCGCGCAACGCTTCGGCATCAGCGGCATCCCGGCGCTCTACATCTTCAAGCGCGGGCGGGTCGTCGAGCGCCTGGTGGGCGCCCAGCCCGAGTCGGTCCTGCGCCAGGCCCTCGCGCGGCATGTGTAAACGTGACGCCCGGACCTCGTGTGCCGTGCGCCCGCGGGAGGGTTTGGGAGGGCGCAGCCCTCCCATGAAGAACCTTGTGTGTCCCGCTGGCGTGCGGCCGGGCCAACGCACCTTCTGCCGCATCGGAACGCTATGGTATAAGGAGCATCCGTGAACGCGCACAACCATTCCCCTGAGGAACCCGCCTGGGAGCGCGGCGAGACCATCGTCACCATCGAGTCGCCCTGGGTGCGCCTGATCGCCGAACGCTGGCGCGACGACCAGGGACGCCCGCTCGACTACTGGCGCGTCGAGCGGGTCCATTCGGTGATCGTTGCCCCGATCCAGGCGGGGCAGCTCCTGCTGCCCCGTCCCCAGTTTCGGCCCGGCCTCGGGCGCGCCACCCTCGACCTGCCGGGGGGCCGCTTGCCTGCCAACCAGACGCCCCTGTCGGCGGCGAGCGCCATCCTGGCCCGTGAACTGGGTCTGCCCTATGGGGCCATCACCACGCTGCGCCCGATCAACCAGCAGGGCTGGGCGATCAACAGCTCGTTCTCCAACCAGTTGCTCTTTGGCGTCGTCGCCTGGATCGACCCCGCCTGGCCGCCAACCCTGCCCCACGAGACGCTCAGCTTCGACCGGGCCGGGCTGCGGGCGCTGCTGGACCGGCTGGAGTGTCTCCAGTGCCGCGCCGTGGCGCTCGAACTGCTCGTGGAGCTGGCCTGAATATGTAGAGCGTTGCTCAGATGTTTTGACAGGACGCACGCGGTGAAGCGGTGAACCATGCCAGAGACGCGAAGACGCACAGCGGCGAAATGGAAATCGCCGGTGCTGTGCGTCTTCGGGCCTTTGCGTCACCGCAGAGACAACCCGCGTGCTTGCTACACGCGCCCCTTCCCCGCCGGGCGCCCGCCGGTGTTGATGCCGAATGGCAGGTACAGCGGGCAGAAGCCGATCAGGCTCGTGCCCACAAAGATCACTGCCAGCACCCCCAGCACGATCGCCAGCCAGCCGTTGACCACGCCGGTGAAGATCAGGACGGCGAACAGCACCGCCAGCGCCACCCGCACCCCACGATCGATGGTTCCCATATTGGTTTGCATCTGATTGCTCCTGTTCATGGCTTCCTACTATCGCGGGTAAAAATGGGGAAACCAGGTTTCCCCATGCCCCTGCCCGATGAAGTATAGCCCATCCCTCTCCGCCGATCCGTGACAAAGTCACACAGCGGCGCGGCGCGCCAGGCCAGCGCGATCCTCGACGCGGATGCTGCCCCGCCCCAACTGCACCAGCCCCGCCGCGGCAAAATCGGCCAGGATGCGGCTCACCACCTCGCGCGAGGTGCCCAGTTCAGCCGCGATCTGCTGGTGGGTAAGGTGCAATAGGCCGCCCGAGGGCGCCTGGCGGAGCAGAAACTCGGCCAGCCGCGTATCCATGCGCCGGAAGGCCACTTCATCAACCACGGCCATCACCGTCGCCAGGCGCTGCGAGAGCAACTGAAACACATAGGCGCGCCACGGCGCAAAGCTGTCCATCCATTCTTGAAACACCTGATATGGAACCACAAACGCCGTTGCCGGCTCTTCGACCGTGGCAATGGCCGGGAAGTGCCGGTCGCCGAGAATGCAACTCGCGGTGAGAATACAACTCTCGCCGCGGGCGAAGCGGTAGAGGGTGATTTCGCGCCCCGTCTCGCCGATCTTGAAGACCCGCACCCGCCCGCGGGCCAGGATGGCGAAGTTGTCGCACAGATCGCCCTCCTCGAACACCGTCGCTCCCGTGGGCAGATGCACCGACACCGCATGGGCCACAAAGGCCCGGCTGATCGCGGCGGCGGGGTCGGCCAGGAACGGCAGCATCTCCGCCGCTTCGCGCCACTCCTGCTGGCTCAACATGGGTTATACCCTACTGTTGGAGAAACCCGGTTTCCCCACGCCCCGGTTCGCGGGAGACGATCGCCAATCCGAAAGCTGCAATCTGAAACGCGCTCACCCCTCGCGGCGCGCCAGATTGGCCGCCACCAGGATCGGGTCCCACACCGGCGCGAAAGGCGGGGCGTAACTCAAATCCAACTCCGCCAGTTCATCCACCGTCCAACCCTGGTGGAGCGCCGCGGCGATGATGTCAATCCGCTTCGCGACCCCCTCGACGCCCACCAGTTGGCCGCCGAGCAGGCGGCGCGAACCACTCTCGTAGACCAGCTTGACGTGGATGGGGTGGTGCCCCGGCATGTAGTGCGCCCGCGAGTTCGCCGTGGCGCTGACACTCTCGACATTGTAGCCGCCGATACGCGCCCTGGCTTCGGATAGCCCGCTGCTGGCCGCTTCCAGGTCAAAGACCTTAACCACCGCCGTGCCCACAATGCCCGGGAAGCGCGCGTCGCCTCCGGCGACGTTTTCGCCGGCCACGCGGCCTTGTTTGTTGGCCGTGGTGCCTAGCGGCACCCAGGCCGGCCGGCCCGTGACGCGGTGCAGGGCCTCGGCCACGTCGCCCGCCGCCCAGATGGAGGGCAGGTTGGTCCGCTGATGATCGTCCACCGCCACCGCCCCGGTCGGACCCAGGGCGATCCCCGCGGCGCGGGCTAGTTCCACATTCGGCTTGACTCCCACGGCCAGGATCACGATGTCGGCGGGGATGCGCCGCCCCCCGGCCACCACCTCGCGTACCCGTTCATCACCGCCGAAGCCTTCAACCGGCTGGTCCAGGTTCACCTCCACACCCTGCCGCGACAGTTCGGCCTGCACGTGGCCGGCCATCTCAGGGTCCAGATTCGGCAACACCTGCGGCAGGCGCTCTACCAGGGTGATCTGCATGCCGTGGGCATCGAGGGCCTCGGCCATCTCCAGCCCGATGTAGCCCCCGCCGATAATCACCCCGCGCGCGGGACGATGCTCGCGGATCCACTGCTGGATCGCCAGCGCGTCTTCCACCGTGCGCAGGGTGAAAATGCCCGGCAGGTTCACGCCCGGGAA
>DAOTYR010000054.1:0-3787 GCA_034434655.1 Chloroflexaceae bacterium | reverse complement strand
TGTGCGGCGAAGTCGCATGGACGGCGGAAATGGTTTTACACCCCCGCTTCCTGGAGCGCCGCGTTGATGATCGTTTGCGCCTCGGCCTGGATGGCGGCCAGGTGCTCCTCGCCCTTGAAGCTCTCGGCGTAGACCTTGTAGATGTTCTCGGTACCCGAAGGGCGCGCCGCGAACCAGCCATTGGACGTGACGATCTTCAGGCCGCCGATCGGCGCGTCGTTGGCCGGAGCGCGGGTGAGCCGGGCGATGATCGGCTCGCCGGCCAGTTCGGTGGCCGCGACCAGTTCGGGCGAGAGGTTGCCCAGCACGGCCTTCTGCGCCGGGGTGGCGGGCACGTCGCTGCGGGCATAGACCGAGCGGCCAAAGCGTTCCTCCAACTCGCGGTAATGCTCGCCGGGGTCGCGGCCCGTTACGGCGGTGATCTCGGCCGCCAGCAGATCCATAATGATCCCGTCCTTATCGGTGGTCCACACCGTGCCATCGCGGCGCAGGAAGGAGGCCCCGGCGCTCTCCTCGCCGCCGAAGCCGTAGCTCCCGTCCACCAGACCGTCCACGAACCACTTGAAGCCCACCGGCACCTCGGCGAGGGGGCGGCCCAGATGGGCGGCGACGCGGTCGATCATCGAACTGGAGACCAGGGTCTTGCCGACGGCGGCATCGGCGCGCCAGGCGGGGCGGTGCTGGAACAGGTACCAGATCGCCACCGCCAGGTAGTGGTTCGGGTTCATCAGGCCGACGCTGCGGGTGACGATCCCGTGCCGGTCGGCGTCGGGGTCGTTGCCAAAGGCCACGTCGAAGCGGTCCTTCAGTTCGATCAACCCGGCCATGGCCGCGGGCGAAGAGCAGTCCATGCGGATCTTGCCGTCCTTGTCCACGCGCATGAAGGCGAAGGTGGGGTCAATGCTCTGGTTGACCACACTCAGGTCGAGGCCGTAGCGTTCGGCGATCGGCGCCCAGTAGGGCAGTGAGGCGCCGCCCATCGGGTCAACGCCCAATTTCAGCCCGGCGGCGCGGATGGCCTCCATATCAATCACGTTGGCCAGGTCGGCCACGTAGGGTCCGACATAGTCGTGCATATGGGTGGTGTCAGCGGCGATGGCCCGGGCGAACGGCATGCGCTGCACGGCGTGCAACCCCTCGCGCAGCAACTGGTTGGCCCGATCCTGCACCCAGCGGGTGGTGCCGGTGTCGGCGGGGCCGCCCGAGGGCGGGTTGTACTTGAAGCCGCCATCGTCGGGGGGATTGTGCGACGGGGTGATCACCACCCCGTCGGCCAGGCCCTCGCGGCGGCCGCGATTGTAGGTGAGGATGGCATGCGAAACCGCTGGCGTAGGGGTGTAGCCCAGACCGGTCTGCACGCAGAGTTCGACGCCATTGGCGGCAAAGACCTCGATCGCCGTCACCAGGGCCGGCTCGGAGAGGGCGTGGGTGTCCATGCCCAGGTACAGCGGCCCGCTGATGCGCTGGGCGCTCCGCCATTCGCAGAGGGCCTGGCAGATTGCCAGGATATGCTCCTCGTTGAAGGAATGCTGCAACGACGAACCACGGTGGCCCGAGGTGCCGAAGGCCACCTGCTGCTCCGCAACGGCGGGATCGGGAGTGAAGGTATAGTAGGCCGAAACGAGGCGCGGCACGTTGACGAGCAACTCACGGGGGGCCGGCTGGCCGGCCAGCGGATGGGTTGCCATAGGCGGGGCTCCTTCTGGTGCTTCACGCCGATATCAATATCAATACGCGCAGGACGGCCCTATTATCGCAGAGATTCGCGGTGGGGATCAACTCTGAACCGCGCCCGGGGCGCCCCGAAACGTTCTGCGTCATATCGGGGATACGGGCACCGACGCACGGGACCCGGCACGCGCACCGGCAGTCGGCGCGCGCCGCCGGTAGCCGACCTGACCCGCGGCGGCGTACCGCGCGTGGTGGCGCGCCCCCATCCCGGCCTCCCCCCGCCGGGGGGAGGCGCGCGGTTCCCTCCACCAGCGGGTTTAGGGGCGGACAGAACGTATGGGCGCAGACGGGCGTTATGGCGTTGGGATGCGCTGGTTGGCCCTCACCCCTGTCCCCCCTCCCGCACGCGGGAGAGGGGTGACCAGAACCGTGCGCCGGGGCGTCCCGATGCGGCAGAAGCCGCGTTAGCCCGGATATTCTGTCCGCCCTTAAACCCCAGCGGGGGAGGGTCACGGAGGGGCGGGACGCGCCGCACCTGCCGTACATGTGGTACAGTAGGGCAACGTTGGACCAGTCAAGCATCAGCGACCCTCAGTGGACACCCGGGTATGGAAAAGCCCTTTGCGGCCCGGCGGCGCGGGCTGATCGCCCTGATGGCGATAACCTTCTTGATGTACGCGGGGGTCTTCATGGTCATCCCCCTGGTGTCCGTGCACTACGTCGAGTACCTGGGCTTCGCGGCGACGCTGGTGGGCCTGGCCCTGGCCACGCGCCAGCTTCTGCAACAGGGGTTCACGCTGGTTGGGGGCGTGCTGGCGGATCGCTTCGGGGTACGGGGGCTGATCGGCGCGGGGGTGCTGGTGCGGGCCATCGGGTTCATCAGCCTGGCCTGGGCAACCTCACCAGGGTTGCTCTTCGTCGCCATGACCCTCTCGGCCCTTGGCGGCGCCCTGTTCGAGGCGCCGAGCCGGGCGGCGGTCGCGGCCTTGACGCGCGAAGAGGAGCGGGCGCGTTTCTATTCGATCACCGGCGTCGTCAGCGGTCTGGGCATGACCCTCGGCCCGCTGGCGGGGGCGCTGTTGTTGCGGCTCAACTTTCAGGCGGTGGCGCTTGGCGCGGCGGCCTGTTTTGGCCTGGTCTTTCTGATTGTGCTGTGGCTGCTCCCGCCGATCCGCGTCGCCGCCGGGCGCCTCTCGCTGGGTTCCGGGCTGAACCTGGTGCGGCGCGATCGCACCTTTCTGGTTTTTACCGCCCTGACGATGGGATACTGGTTCATGTGGGTGCAGATCACCCTGAGCCTGCCCCTGGCGGCCGAACGGCTCACGGGCAACCCCGAGGCGGTGGGCGTGGTGTATGCCCTCAACGCCGGAACGACGGTGTTGTTCCAGTACCCGGTGTTTCGCTTTGCCGAACGGTTCCTGCGTCCCTTGCCGATCATGATCATCGGCATGGCGCTAATGGCGTTGGGATTGGGCGCGGTCGCGGCCGCCGGGGACATCGGCATCCTGCTGGCGTGTGTGGCCATCTTTACCCTGGGCTCGATCCTGGCCACCCCGACCCAGCAGAGCATCACAGCCTCGCTGGCCGACCCTCGCGCCCTGGGGTCGTACTTTGGGGTCAACGCCCTGGCGCTGGCCTTCGGGGGCGCGCTGGGTAACCTGGCGGGGGGCGCGCTCACCGACGCGGCGCGGCGGGTGGGTCAGCCGGCCCTGCCCTGGCTCACCTTTGCCCTGCTGGGGCTGGGCAGCGCCATCGGTCTGGCGATGCTCGCCGAGCGCCTGCAACGCCGCCGCGCGACCGCCCACCTGGTCATCGCCACCCGCCCGGAGCGACCATAGGCGCGCCGCTATACCCTCTCGCGGGCGGGGGCGTGGAGAAACCGGGTTTTCCCACGCCCCGCTCCGAGAGCTTATGTTCAGGTCAGGCTATCATACGGCTGCGCCGCGCACCACCGGATGAAAAAGGTTTTTCTTGGGAGGGGGAGGGCAGCGCCCTTCCACACCCTCTCGGCGAGGAGTGTTTACCCTGAAAAGGAGCCAGCTATGCCCGCACCAAACAACCGCTATGCCTTTTTCAACGGCGCGATTGTCCCCATCGAGCAGGCCACTGTCAGCGT
>DAOTYR010000053.1:0-8644 GCA_034434655.1 Chloroflexaceae bacterium | reverse complement strand
TTGAGGGTGCGCAGGAGATTGAAGGGAAAGGTGCCGATATGCTCCCAGTTGACCATGGCCACATTCGACAGGAAGGGGCGCAGATTCTCGGCGGCGCTGGTGCCTGGCGGCGGGTTGAGCACCGCGAGCAGTTGGCGCCGCAATTCCTCCGCGCGGGTCAGCGCCCGCACCGGGCCAGGGCCGCGCAGCGCCGCCTGGCAGCCGAGACGGTAGCCATCGGCCAGGCGCGCGGTCGGCAGCCAGGTGCGTTCCGCTTCGGTGGGCGGATTGAGTTGATCGGCGCCGCTCAGAATGCGGCACTCGCACATGGTGCACAGACCGTTCCCATCGCAGTAGAAGCCGATATGGGCCGCGTTCCGCCGGGCAATGGTGAGCAGCCGCTCGCCAAGTTGCGCCTCCATCCATTCGTCGTTGATTTCAACCTGTACCATCAGCGCGCTCCTCAACGTCTGCGAATACACTGAACCGGCGAGATGCCCGCTCAAGGTGATTGTAACACAGCGCGCGGCAGCAGCAGCGCAACCCTCTCAGATGAACCTGGGGGAACCTGGTTCACCCGTACCCCCGCCCGCGGGAGGGTTTGGGAGGGCTTTGCCCTCGCAGGAAGTATGTTCATCCCGTCGGTGTTCGGAGAGGTGCGGGGAGGCTGCGCCTCCCCGCATGCCCCGCCCGCAGGCAGCGGACCTGGTCCTACCAGCGGTCAATCTCATCAACGGCTGCCGCGGTTGCGCGCAGGAGTTCTACCCCGCCAAGGGCTGCCAGGGCCGGCACGGCCTGTTCCAGGGCGCGCAGGGTCTCCTCGCGGCCAATGGCGGCGGCGCGCAGGGCATCGCCCAGGACGGCCAGGGCGCGCCGGGGATGGCGCGCCGCCAGGGCGTGGGCCAGCGCGGCCCCGGCGCGGGCGCGTTCGGCGGGGCGCTTGATGCTCGCAACTACGCTGGCGGCGGTGTTGAGATTGCCGTGCTCCGCCAGGGCGATCGCCAGCGCCGCCTGGTACCGCGCGCGCGACTCCGCGCCTTCTAGCATCCGCGCGTCGCGGGCCACCGCGCGGGCCTCCCGCGTGGCGCCGCGCGCCACCAGTTCAGGAGCGATCAGGGCCAGCGCGCGGGCGCGTTCCGCTGGCTCCAGGCCGCGAACCATTGCCAGGGCGTCCACAGGCTCGCCGGCCCTGGCCCGCGCAATCGCCAGATCCGCCAGGGCGTGGTGGCGCTGGTCCACCGCGCTGATGCGCCCGATCAACTCGCCGGCGGTCTCCCACTGCCCCGCGGCGGCCAGTTGGCGCGCCAGTTCTTCGTAGGCCCAGGCGCGCTCATCCTCGTCGGCAATCGACTCAAGCACCGCCCGCGCGGCTGGGTGGTCGCCCCGCTGCGCCAGGGCGACGGCCACCCGCGCCAGGGCCCGGTCACGCTCTTCGCCTTCGGGCAGGCTCATCGCCACCTCGAGCGCCCGCTCACGGCGACCCAGCGCGGCCAGGGCCGCCGACAGGTCCGCCACCAGGGGCGCGCGGTATTCGCCGCTGACGGCGCCGATGTCCCGCGTGGCCCGCTCCAGGGCCAGCATCGCCACCAGGCCCTCCAGGTTCAGACGCAGATCGATCAGCGCGGCGACCCGTGTGTCTACGCCCACGATGGCCTCAGCGGCAGCCAGGGCGGCGCCATCGTTGCCCGCGGCGGCCAGGGTGCGCGCCAGTCGGGCCAGACCCCGGTCGCGCTGGTGTGACGATGGCAGCCGGGCGATGCGTTCGCGGGCGGCAACTTCGTCGTCTACCACCTGGTCGCAGGCCAGTTCGATCTGCGCCCAGGCGGTCACCGTTTCCGCCTCGATCTCCTCCAGCAACATCGCGCCCCGCGGGTCGCCCCGGCGGGTCATAGCCACGGCCACTTCGGCCCTGGCCCACGCGCCCATGCCCTCGTGGAGGATGGCGCGGGCCAGCCGCTGCGCCCGGTCGAGATCGCCGGTCGCCAGCAGGTGACGCACCACCTCGGTCTCGACCATCGCCCGGCGTTCCAGATGCTCAATCCGTTCCGCGATCGCCAGCGCGGCCCCTACGTCGTCGAGGCGCAGCGTGGCCCCGGCCAGAGTAGCGAGCAGCGCCTCCCGTCCATCGCGCCAGGCGCGCGATACGGGTTGCGCCTCCAGGTCGAGGGCGCGCGAAAGCAGGCGCAGCGCCGCCGAACGCATCCGCGCCGCGTAGCACACCTCGCCGAGGCGCCGCAGCACCTGGGCCTTTTCGTGACCATCGGGGAGCCGTTCTACCACCTCCAGCGCGCGTTTGAGCGCCAGGTCGCGGCTGTTGCCTTCCAGCGCCGCCACCAGGGCCGCCGCCGCGGCCTCGGGCTGCATGCGGCGCGAACGGGTGGCGAGCAGGCCGGCGAAGGTCGCGGCCCGCACCAGGCGCAGGACGGGGCCGCCCGTGGCCGCGCGCAGTTCCCAGCGGGCATCGTGAAGCGCCGCAGCGAGACCTTCGCGCCGTTCCTGGGCCCGCAGCCAGTCGCGCCCCACCACGCGGGTCGGCAATTCGTGGCCGGCCGCGCCCAGGGCCGCGTGGCGGGCGAACTGCCGCTGGGCATACCCCTGCGCCGCCCCGGCGCCGGGAACCGTGTGGCGGTGCGGGGACTCGCGCTCGCCCTCGAGGCGCCGCAGGGCCAGCGCCGCCAGGTCGGCGTGGGCGGCGCGCAGAGCGTCGGGCGCCACGCGGGCCACGAAGGCCGGCAGGGCGTCGTGGGCGAAGTGGGCCAGCAGGAGCGGCGCCGCGGGCGCGTCGTCCTCGGGCACGGGTTGGAGTGACAGGTCAACCAGGCCGAGGCGCTCCCAGCGCGCCAGCGGCCCTTCAATCGCCGCCCCGGCAAGCTCGGCGGCGAGGGGCAGCGGCAACGGCTCGCCCGCGGCGGCCAGCGCCGCCGCCAGACGCTGCTCCGGCCCGTTCAGGCGCGCCCACCAGGCCCCAAGCAGGCCATCCAGGCCGGTGGGCAGCGACGCGGGCGCCAGTTCATCGGCGCGCAGGGCGGCGAGGGCCAGTTGCAGGTAGAGCATATTGCCCTCCGAGGCGCCGAGCAAGGCGTCTTCCCAGGCTGGCGGGCAACTCAGCGCGCGGAGCGCGCGGGCCTGAACGGCGACGAGATCGGGGTCATTCACCGGCAGGCGCAAGCTGACGCGGGGTGCGTACGGCGGGGAAGCCTGCGGATGGGCGCCAAGGATGAGCCAGACGCCGGGAGGCAGTTCGGCGGGGAGGGGGAGCGGGCCAGGATCGAGCGGCGGGCCGGGTGGGTCGAGGGCGTCGCAGAGCAGCACGATCGGCGCATGGTTCACGCGCATGTGCAGGGCCTCGGCGAGCAGACGCTCCAGAGCGGCCGGATCGCTCGCGGCCGCGGGGTCGAGCAGGGGTACGGCCGGCCGGTGCAGGGCAACAATCTGGGCGTAGAGGGCGGGGAGGCCGGCGGGTGCGGCGACGGGTAACCAGATCGGCCAGGGGTGGGTGGTGGCGAGCGCCACCAGCAGGCTGCTCACCCCGCTGCCGGGCGGCCCGGTCACGACGAGCAGACCGCCCTGCGGATCGGCGACCGCCGTTTCGATGGCCGCGACCAGGCGCGCTCGCCGGGCGTACCGCGAACGCAGCGTCATGGCGCGGGCGCGCTGCCGTTGCAGGCTCTCGCCCACGGCGGCGCGGAGGGTAGGGAACGCTTCCAGAGCCGCGAAGGCCCGGGGGGTTAAGGCGAAGGTCTGTTCCATACCCGCATGGTAGCGCAAGTGCGGGCAATTCGCGAACAGAAAGGCCCCGGGGCCAGCATCGTTCCCGACGCCCGACCTCACGGGCGGGTCCGAGAGGGCCACTCCCAATACCTTTCACATAAGCGAACGCGGCGCTTCAGCCCCCCTCCCAACCTCCCCCCGCCGGGGGGAGGAGCCGCACTCCTGCCCCCGGCGGGGGAAGGCTGAAGAGGGGGTGGTCAGCTTATGTGAAAAGTATTGGGGCCACTCCCTCCCGGACCCGCCCGCGGCCCCGGCGT
The DNA here is from genome assembly GCA_034434655.1 of Chloroflexaceae bacterium. Lineage (GTDB taxonomy): Bacteria > Chloroflexota > Chloroflexia > Chloroflexales > Chloroflexaceae > JACAEO01. The sequence continues at coordinate 4,637 of DAOTYR010000053.1, read as the reverse complement.
GGAGCATGGCTACTTGATCACCACCGTGGCCCCGGCTTCGACCAGTTTGGCCCTGGCGGCCTCGGCCTCCTCCTTGGAGATCCCCTCCTTGACCGGCTTGGGGGCGCCCTCGACCAGGTCCTTGGCCTCCTTCAGGCCCAGGTTGGTCAACTCGCGCACCGCCTTGATTACCTGGATCTTATTCGCGCCGATCTCCTGGAGAATCACATCAAACTCGGTCTTCTCCTCCACCGGAGGCGGCGCGGCAGCGGCGCCCTCGCCGCCGGCGGCCACCGGCGCACCGGCGAATCCGCCCATCATCACCGGAGCGGCGGCGGTAACGCCCCACTTCTCCTCCATGGTCTTCTTCAGTTCGACCAGCTCCAGAACGTTCAGACCCTCAATCGAGGCGATAATGGCCTCAACTTTGTCGCTTGCCATGTGAGACTTCTCCTTATCCTTATGATAGACGTCAGGCGTCCATGCGGCTATGCCGCGCCCCAACAGGATGAACAAAAGGTTGTCCTGGGAGGGCGTGGCCCTCCCACACCCTCCCACTGGGAGGGTCTGGGAAAACCGGGTTTCCCCAGATCCCTGCTCGAGGACGTAGTCCTCCCTCCCGCGGGCGGGGGTGGGGGGAAACCCGGTTTCCCCAGACCCCTGCGAGAGGGCGTAGCCCTCCCACACGCTCCCACCGGGTGAGGAGATGGGAAACCCTGGGTTCCCCATCATCAATCAGGCGCCTTCGCCGGCAGGCTGCAACTGATCGATGCGGGCCTGCAGCACCAGCACCACGTTCGTGATCGCCGCGTTCAGCACTCCAATCACGCCTGCCACCGGCGCGGCGATGCCACCGACCACCTGGGCCAGGGCTTGCTCGCGCGAGGGCAGTTTCGTGACCGCCTCCAGGCCATCCGCCGGGATCTGGGCCGATCCCAGCACGCCGCCCTTCACCTTCAAGGGTTTAGGGCTGGCGCGGCTGGCATCGAGGATCACCCTGGCGACTCTGGCGACGTCGTCGTAGGCGAAGGCCACGGCCGTGGGGCCTTCGAGAAAGCTCTCCAGACCTTCGCGGCCGGTATTGCGGGCGGCGATGCGCAGCAGCGTGTTCTTGGCCACCACGATCTCGGCGCCGCTCTCGCGCAGCTTGCTGCGCAGTTGCGTCAGTTCGGCCACGCTGAAACCGCGATAATCGGCCACGACCGCCATCTGCGAACGCTGCATCTTTTCGGTCAGTTCCCCAACCAGATCAATTTTGCGCTGGGTTGGCACGTACTCACCTCCTCTCCCCGATGCGCTGGCAACAAAAAAGGCCGCCGCGTCCCCAGACACAGCGACCGAAACGGCGCAAGCGCGCAACACGCTCACGCCACGACCAGGGAGCAAGCGCCCGCGCGGATCGTTATCGGGTCTGCCTCGGCTGGCGGCCTGGCGGCCATTAAGGGCGACGCCCACCGAGCGGTCTGGGGCAGGATATGCAATTAGCGATGATTATACCACTGTTCGCCGTCGGGTACGTGTTCACATGTCTCCTGCCGTGAACCTACGCCCTCGGCGAGGGGGGTGGGGGAACCGGGTTCCCCCACACCCCCACCCCGCAGGGGGATGGGGAAACCGGGTTTCCCCATCCCCCCACCCGATGGGAGGGTTTGGGAGGGCGACGCCCTCCCAGGAAGGATGTTCATCCCATCGGGGTGCGGCGGAGCCGCATGGACGGCTGGTGGGGGGCCGACCCCCAGTCTCAAGACATCATCCCCTGCGCCAGCGAGGGATTGACGGGAATGCCAGGTCCCATCGTGCTGGTGAGGGTAACACTACGGATATACGTACCCTTGGCCCCGCTGGGTTTCGCCGCCTTGACCGCTTCCATCAGGGCGGCGAAGTTCTCGTGGAGTTGTTCGGGCGTAAAGCTCAGCTTGCCAATGGCGACGTGGAGCAAGCCGGTCTTATCATTGCGGAACTCCACGCGGCCGCCTTTGACCTCGCGGATGGTGCGCGGCAGATCTTCAGCCGGAACAATCGTGCCACTCTTCGGATTGGGCATCAGCCCGCGGGGGCCGAGTTTGCGCCCGATGCGCCCGACCTTGCCCATCATATCGGGGGTAGCGATCGCCACATCGAAGTCGAAGAAATTCTCCTTGTCAACACGGGCGATCAACTCATCAGCGCCGGCGAAATCGGCGCCGGCATCGAGGGCCGCCTGGGCGGCCTCGCCCTGGGCGAAGACCAGCACGCGCACGCGCTTGCCGGTGCCGTGGGGCAAAGCGACGGTGGTGCGAATGTTCTGGTCCGCGTGGCGCGGATCGATACCCAGACGCAGGTGCACTTCGACCGTTGGATCAAACTTCACATACGAAGTTTCCCGCACCAGCGCGATCGCTTCATCGGGCGTATACAGGCGCGATTGATCGACTTTCTGTGCGACCTCGCGGTACTTTTTGCCATGCCTGGCCATAGGTGTCCTCCTGGTGGTGCTGGCGGGCCGGTGGCCCTCCCACATCCAATCAATCACAGGCGTTATGCGGTCGCCCTCCGGCGGTGAGGGGTGGAGGGCCTGCGGCTCTCCACCGACCTGTCGTTCCCCGGCCCGCGGGGAGAGCGCCGGGGACGTTGCGCCGGGCCGCTGCAGGCGGACAAGGGAGCATGCGGGAAGGCTTCACCTGGCCGCACGTACCCCTCCACCGCGTCCCGTCAATCAACGATCCGGATGCCCATACTGCGGGCGGTGCCGGCGATGATCTTCTCGGCGCTCTCGATATCGAGGGCGTTCATATCGGGCATCTTCTGCTGGGCGATCTGGCGCAACTGGGCGCGGGTGATCTGCCCCGCCGAGGTGCGATTGGGCGTCCCCGAGCCTTTCTGCGCGCCGGCAGCCTTGCGCAACAGGTCGGCGGCGGGCGGGGTCAGCAATTTAACCGTGAAGGACTTATCGCTATAGATCGTGATCTCGACCGGAACGATGCTACCGGCCTGGGACGCCGACTTCTCGTTGTACTCCTTCACGAAGCCCATGATATTGATGCCGTACTGGCCGAGGGCCGGCCCCACGGGGGGGGCGGGCGTTGCTTTGCCGGCGGGCAGTTGCAACTTGACAACGCCTACAAGTTTCTTCGCCACAGTGGTTCTCCTCTGAGTGGAAGCACAAACTTCCTCCCTCCCCCGGGCGGACGGGCCGGGCGAGGTGCACAGACAGCACAAGACGAGGGCCGCGGAACGGCCCTCACGGTCCGCGCGCGAGCGTCAGCGGGCTTAATCCACCAGGCGCGTAACCTGGAGGAAGTCAAGCTCAACCGGCGCCTCGCGCCCAAAGAACGACACCAGCACCCGAACACGGCCCCGTTCGTGATCGATTGCATCAACCACGCCCTCGAAGTCGGTGAAGGGGCCATCAATAATCTTCACCGCCTGGCCCTTCTGGTACGAAACGCGCACCTTCGGCGCTTCGCCCTCCATCTGCTTGAGGATGGTCTTCACCTCCTCGTCCTCAAGCGGGGTAGGCCTATTGCCGTGACCGACAAAACTCGTCACGCCAGGGGTATTGCGGACCACGTACCACGAGTCATCGGTCAGGCGCATTTGCACCAGCACATAGCCAGGGTAGATCTTCTTATTGACCGTCCGGCGCTGGCCATTCTTAATCTCAATTTCCTCTTCGGTCGGCACAATGACGCGGAAGATCTGGTCATGCATCTCCATCGAGTCGATGCGATGCTCCAGATTCTGCTTGACCTTATTCTCGTAGCCGGAGTAGGTGTGGATCACGTACCAGCGACGATCATCGGTCTTCTCAGCCGACGTTTTGGTTTTCTCTTCGTCAGACACGGCTGGCTCCATGTCAGTAACTATTACAGCCGTCCATGCGGCTCCGCCGCACACGAACAGGATGAAACCAGGTTCTTCCTGGGAGGGCTGCGCCCTCTCAAACCCTCCCGCGGGTAGGGGTATGGGGAAACCTGGTTTCCCCATACCCCTGCTCGAGGGCTGCGCCCTCACCTTCCCGGGGGCGGGGGTGGGGGGAAACCCGGTTTCCCCCCACCCCGCTCCGAGGGCGTATGTTCACGTTAGACATACGCGGTGGAGGGGGGGCGAGGAGGCGCAGCCTCCCCGCATGTCCCGATTCTCCGCCCGCGGCGGATGCGCTGCCGGCGGTTCAATGTCTTACGAGACCAGATCGACCAGGGCGGTGTAGAGGAACAGGAAGAGCGAGTCACCAATGAACAGGATCAGGCCAATGATCACCGAGACAGTGATCACCACGATGGTCAGGCGGATCGTCTCTTCGCGAGTTGGCCAGACCACCTTGCGCAACTCGCTCCGTGTCTCGCGGAACGTGCGGACGATAGCATGTTCCCGCTGTTCCTTTATATCTTTGGCCACGGCCATTGCTCAGTTCCTATTTGGGATGGAGAATTGGGGATGGTCGAGAACAGGGTATTCGGAGGGGCACAGCCCCTCCGAGCCTTCTCAGGAAGCGTATCAACACCCCCGATCCCCAATCCAAATCGGGGCTATTCGCTATCGCTATTCAATAATCCTGGTGACGACGCCCGCGCCGACGGTGCGCCCGCCCTCGCGGATGGCGAAGCGCAGGCCCTCTTCGATGGCCACCGGCACGATCAACTCCACCCCCATCACCACATTATCCCCCGGCATCACCA
>DAOTYR010000052.1:0-3766 GCA_034434655.1 Chloroflexaceae bacterium | reverse complement strand
GATGGCTGTCTCTGCCGCCTGTCCACGATGACGCTGCTCAATGTCACCGCGGGCGGCGGTTCCACGGTTCCGGTCTTTGTGTTGGAGCAGCGGTAGGGCGCGGCCCGCCCAACGCCTCCCGCGGGCGGGGGCGTGGGGAAACCCGGTTTCCCCATCCCCCTGCTCGAGGGCGTAGCCCTCCCGCGGGCGGGAGTATGGGGGAACCTGGTTTCCCCATGGTCACCTCAGCCGTCCATGCGGCTCCGCCGCACAACGCCGTAATGAACATAAGGTTATTCTTGGGAGGGCTGCGCCCTCCCAAACCCTCCCAGGGGCCGGGGCCTGGGTGCGCGGGCCTCCGGCCCGCGTCCGCTGAGGTATGGGGCAACCCGGTTGCCCCACCCTCCTCGCCGAGGGCGTATGTTCACGTTAGCTCTGGCCCCTACCCGCCGATCAGATGAAGCAGACCGATCACCACCCCCGCCCCCCAGAGCGCCAGCAATCCCCCGCCCACCACGAGCAACCCGGCCAGGACCCAGGTGGCCGCCGCCCGCCAGAGGGTGATGCCGTGGGCCTCGGCCAGCCCGACGACGCTCAACCCTCCCGTCCAGAGCCAGAGCAGCCCGTGGATGAGCTGGAAGAGGCCGCTCAGCGGCGTTGCGGCTGCCGACCCGCCGAAACTGGCCGCCGGAAAGAGGGCCAGTTGCGCCAGCCAGAGCGGCAGTCCGGCGATCACCGGCGCGGCGGCCAGCGCCAGCGCGGCCCGCACCTGCCGCGTCTCGGCGCGCCCGCCCAGCCAGCGCCCGCCGATGCGCAACAACACCCCGCAACCGATCAGCGCCGTCAGCCCCAGGGGCGGCCCGGCCACCAGCGCGATGGCGAGCACTTCCCACGGGCGCGCTTCCGCGCCCAGGCCATGCCATGCTGCCCAGGCGAACACCGCGCTGATCCCCGCCAGCGCCGCGCGCAACCCCGTCGGCCCCGGGGCATGAGCGCGAGCGGCGGCCCGCAACGCCGCTCGGGGCCGCCGCCAGATCGCCCGCCACGGGCGGCGGCATGCCTCCGGGTCCGTCAGGGGCGGCGGGTTGTCCTCAGGCGCGCCCCGGCCCGGTGTCGCGGCGCCCGGCGCGGATCGCGCAGCGCCGGACGGCATCGGCCCGGACGCGGGGCCGGTCAGTGCGTTCACGGCCCTGGCGCCGGGCAGATCGGCCACCCATGCCGGCGGCGTGGCGCTGATCCCGCTCAGCATGGCCACTCCCTGCCGGGCCGGGGCGCAGCGGGGATCGAGGGCCAGGGCCCGTTCCAGGCAGTACCGTTGCTCCGCCGGATCATCAACGGCCCCGGAGAGCCAGAGCCAGGCCCTGGCGTCGCCGGGGTCGGCGCGCAGCGCGGCAAGCAGACTGGCGCGGGCCTGCTCGCGCTCACCGCGTCGCAGGGCCGCGATACCCTCCTTGAGTGGATCCTCAGGCAGCATGGGCCAGACGGGCGCAACCTGGAAGGTTGCGCTACGAGATCCTCCCGGCGGGGGCGCGGGGAAACCTGGTTTCCCCGTCATTGTTCCGGCTCTGGGAAACCGCGCTGCCCTGTGGGACCACATAAAGATAGATCAGCAATCCCGCCAGGGTGGCCAGGTTCACCCAGGCCACCACTTGCGGCAGCGCGCTGTTGTGGATCAGCGGCATCAGCTCTGGCGTGAAGCTGCCAATGGCCCCGAAGATGTTGATGGTTGCGTTCGTCGCCAGCACCGCGTAGGGCAGCAGCAGGCGCGGATCGGCGGCGGAGGCCAGGAGGAGGAAGGGCAGGGCAAAGAAGGCGTAGCGTTCGTGGATCTGCGTGGGCAGGGTGAAAAAGGCCAGCCCCAGCGCCGCCGCGCCCACCAGGTAGGTGTGCGGATGGGGATGGCGCAGCACGGCCAGCATCACCAGCAGCGCCGCCGCGCCGACGAGCAGAAAGCCCAGGGTGCGATAACTCATCCCGGCCCACTCCGTCAGGTCAGAGACGCGCTGATCGCCGACGACCAGCCACCACAGGTTGTAGGCCCGATTGGTCACCTGCGGGAAGCGCCCGACCGATCCCACCACGGTCTGGTACAGCCCCGGTCCTTCGCCGAGCAGCACCAGCGGCGCGCTGAGGGCGACGATCAGGCTGAGGGCGATCATCACGCCCGTGACGAAGCCGCGGGAGCCGTAGCGCCGCAGGGTGGCGGCGTAGATCAGGGGCGCCAGCACGATCGCCTGGGCCTTGATCAGCAGCCCCGTGGCCCAGGCCAGCCAGCTCCCGCGCCCCTGCCAGCGGTCGAGCCAGATGACCGCCGCGGCCATGGGCAGGGTCAGCAGCACATCTACCTGGCCCCACCAGGCCACGTTGATCCACACCGGCGGCGCCACGATGTAGAGCGCGCCGAGCAGCGCCGCCCGCGCCAAGCCGCCGTGCCGGCGCGCCCAGCGGTAGATCAGCCCCACGCTGAACAACAGGGCCACCAGGCTGGGCAGTTTGACGATCACGCGGGTCACCGCCGGCAGCGGATCGTAGTACGCGCCGCCCAGGAGCGACACCAGCGGGCCGAGCAGCCAGAGCGTAGCCAGGTTGAGGGGCAGGTAGTCGCACCCGTAGTAGGAGAGATCGGCGAAGCGGCCCTCCATCATCAAGCCCATCCAGCGCGCCGACAGCTCCAGATCGCCCACCGGGTCGGGGGCCGTGAGCCAGGGCAGACAGCAGGCCAGGGCCAGCGCCAGCAACCCGCCGAGGGCCAGCGTATCCCGGCGCCCCCAGGCCAGCGGCGGCCAGATGGGCGGCGGAAGGGGCGGCCAGAAGCGTTCGATCAGCAGGGCGCCCACGGCGCCGCTTCCGCCGAGAACGAGCAGGTTGCCGAGGAAGCCATAGCGCCAGGCCCCGGCGGCCTGCAACGCGCCGGCGGCGATCTGCAGGCCGAGCACCCCGGCGGCGGCCCACGCTGCCGCAAGCCCGGCGCGGCGCAGGAGCGCGTACCAGCTTATGCTGGCGAAGAGGAGCGCGGCAAGCAGCGCCGCCGGCGGACGGTCCTGGCCGCCGACCAGCAGATGCTGCACGACCACCCCCAGTTGGCGTCCTTTGATCGCAAAAGGTGGCGAGCGGAGGATGAGGGTGAACCGTTCGCCGGGATGCGGCGGCAGCAACACATAGTACTTGCGCAGGCCCGGCTGCACCACGAAATGCTGCGACAGACCGTTTGCCGCCAGTTCGAGGCGCGTTGGGCCGTCAATCCCGCTGGAGAGGCGCATGCGCAACACCAGGCGCCCGCCGGGGTTGGGTGGTTGCAGCGTCCCTTCCCCCATCGTCCAGCGAAAGAAGCCCGGCCGATCGGCCAGGGTTTCAACGGCGTGCAACCCCGCGGTGGGCAGCATGGCCGGCAGGGCCGTGACCTCGAAGGCGGCCGCGCGCGGGCCGGCGTAGACCATGCCAGGGCCGAGGACGGCGGTCGTCAGGATGACGAGCAGAGCAATCAGGTCGGCGGCGATTCTGCGCATAGCGCCGGCCATTATACCAGTTCATGCGGCTGCGCCGCGCACCAACGGGACGAACATACGAGGGTTCGCGGGCGGGCCGCGCCCGTCCAGACGCTCGTGCGGGCGGGGGAATGGGGCAACCCGGTTGCCCCATGTTCACGTTAGCCCTCGGCTACGGGATGCGCAGCCCACCGGCGCAGGCGAGAGCGGAGGATCTCTTCAAAGACCATGCCATGCAGTCCTATCCAGCGCTGCGCGCCGGTACCATGCCTGGATGGGAACACCGGCTCTCTCCCCACGTC
>DAOTYR010000051.1:0-5507 GCA_034434655.1 Chloroflexaceae bacterium | reverse complement strand
CGCGCCGCAGGTCGCTCAGGATCAGCAGGCAACCCTCGCGCAAGAGCAGGCGCGTCAATACCTGCCCGAAGCCTCCCCCTGCCCCGGTGAGCAGGACAATCTGCCCCTTAAGTGGTTTCATGCCCGTTCCTTCTAACGTGAAAATAAGCCCTCGGCGAGGGGTGTGGGGAAACCGGGTTTCCCCACGCCCCCGCGGACGCGTGCCGGAGGCCCGCGCACCCAGGCCCCGGCCCCCGGGAGGGTTTGGGAGGGCGACGCCCTCCCAGGAAGAACCTTTTTGCATCCCGTCGGTGTGCGGCGGAGCCGCATGGACGGCTGCGGTGACCATCGCGCGCCGCATGCAGCCCCCCTCCCAGCCTCCCCCCGCTGGGGGGAGGCGCCGGGGTCCCGCCCCCGGCGGGGGAGGATCAGGGCAGGGGCGGTCACCGTGCCCGCGGAGCCGCGATGCGGGCGGGACGCCCGCGCTCCCAGGGCATGGGCATCGCGGCGTGGTGCGCCATGCGCATGACCGTCTGACGTGAAAACGGGGGAACCAGGTTCCCCCATGCCCCCGCCCGCGGGAGGGCCTCGCCCTCAAGTAGGGGGATGGGAAAACCCGGTTTCCCCATCCCCCCACCCGGTGGAAGGGTATGGGCGGGCCTGGCCCTCCGCCTACCCAAAAGGCCGCGCAGCGAAACCATGCCTTCGTTCCCGATGCGCTGACTGCTCCTTGCACTCTTGTCATCCACGCGCAAGGCGCCATTTAGGCAGCCTTGAGGCGCGCGATGGTATAATTGCCCGTAGCGATCGCTTTGCCCGGAAGGTGCCGGCATGTCACAACCGAAGCGTCTGGCGCTGATTGATGGTCACGCTCTTGCCTTTCGCGCCTTTCACGCGCTGAAGGACGCCGATCTGCGCTCGTCGCGCGGCGAACCGACGTATGCGGTATTCGGGTTCGCCCAGATGCTCCTGACCATGCTGCAGGAACAGCAACCGGAGTACCTGGCCGTGGCCTTCGACGTGGGCCGCACCTTCCGTGATGATCTCTATGCTGAGTATAAGGCCGGTCGCGCCGAAACACCCGAGGAATTCGAGCCACAACTGGAACGCATCAAGCAGTTCGTCCAGGCGCTCAATATTCCGATCTATACCGCCGAGGGCTACGAGGCCGACGATGTGATCGGCACCCTGGCCCGGCAAGCCACGGCCCGGGGCCTTGAGACGCTCATCCTCACCGGAGATACCGATACGCTGCAACTGGTGGACGAGCATGTGCGCGTGATTCTGGCCAATCCCTACGGCGCCCGCACCACCACCACGCTCTACGATCTGGCGAAGGTGCGCGAGCGCTACGATGGCCTGGTTCCGGCGCAACTGGCCGATCTGCGCGGCCTGAAGGGCGATGCGAGCGACAATATCCCCGGCGTCAGGGGCATTGGCGAGAAGGGCGCCATCGCGCTGCTCAAACAGTTTGGCTCGCTTGAGAACCTCTTCGACCATCTGGACGAGGCGCCGAACCGCTACAAGAAGGTGCTGGAGGGCCAGCGCGAGGTGGCGGAGTTCAGCAAGCGCCTGGCGACGATTGTCCGTGACGCGCCGGTGACCCTCGACCTTGAGGCGGCGACAGTGCATGAGTATGACCGCGCGGCGGTCATTCGCCTGTTTCAGGAGTTGGAGATTGGCGCCAGTTCCGGCCTGATCAAGAAGTTGCCGCCGTCCTCGGGGGTCGTCGCCGCGCCCGCCACGCCCGTTGCCAACGGCGCCGCCGGGCCGGCGGTCGTCCAGCAAGATATGTTCTCCGAGACGCTGCCGGCCACGCTGCCGCCCGGGCCGCTGGAGGGCGGCGGCGCGGAGCAACTGGCGCTTTTCGAGTTGGAGTCGCCCGTTGTCGCGTCCGCGCCGGCCCCGGCCAGCTTCGGGGAATACCGGCTGATCGCCACCGAGGCCGATCTCGCCGATCTGGTGGCGCGTCTCGCCGCCGCGCCGGCGTTCGCCTTCGACACCGAGGCCACCGGCCTGCGGCCCTTCGGCAGCGACCTGGTGGGCATTTCGCTCGCCATCGCGCCCGGCGCGGCGGTGTACGTTCCTATCGGCCACCACAGCGGCCCGCAGTTGCCCCGGGCCCAGGCGCTCGCCGCGCTGCGCCCGTTCTTCGAAGACCCCGCCAGGGCCAAGTACGCCCACAACGCCAAGTTCGACCTCGAGATGCTGATGACCGAAGGCATCACGGTGCGCGGGCTGGCCTTCGACACCATGATCGCGGCGGCGCTGCTCGGCAAGCAACGCGTCGGGTTGAAGGAACTGGCCTTCTTCGAGTTGCGTCTCCCCGAACCGCCCACTCCGATCGAGGAGTTGATTGGCCGGGGGCGCAATCAGCGCAGCTTCGCCGAGGTGCCGGTGGAACGAGCCGCCCCCTACGCCGCCGCCGATGCCGATCTCACCCTGCGGCTCAAGGCGGTGCTGGAGGCGGAACTTGCGCACTATGACCGCCTCGGTGAACTCTTTACCCGCCTCGAACTGCCCCTGATCCCCGTGCTCGCCGATATGGAGCAGGCGGGGATTTTGCTCGACACGGCCTATATGCGCCAGTTGGCCGCCAGCCTGGAGGCGCGCATCGCCGCCCTGGAAGCGGAGATCTATACCCAGGCCGGCGAGCCCTTCAACATTAACTCGGGGCAGCAGCTCAACCAGGTGCTCTTCGAGAGCGGCAAGTTCGGGCTTGACCCGAAGGCCCTCGGCCTGAGCCGCCTGAAGAACGGCGGCTACTCGATCACTGCCGAGGTGCTGGAGCAACTCGCGCCCCTGGCGCCCATCGCCGCGAGCATTCTGCGCTACCGCCAGCTCACGAAGCTGAAGAGCACCTATGTTGACGCCCTGCCGGCCCTGGTCAACCCGCGCACCGGGCGCATTCATACCTCGTACAACCAGATCGGCGCGGCCACCGGGCGCCTCTCCTCCGACTCGCCGAACCTGCAGAACATCCCCGTGCGCACCGAGGAGGGCCGTGAAATCCGCCGCGGCTTCGTGGCCGCGCCCGGCCACCGGTTCATCGCCGCCGACTATTCGCAGATCGAACTGCGCGTGCTGGCCCATATTACCCGCGATCCGGCCCTGCTCGAAACCTTCCGCGCCGGCCGCGACATTCACGCCGCCACCGCCGCGCGGCTCTTCGGCGTCCCGCAGGACCAGGTGGATAAGAACCAGCGCCGCATCGCCAAGACGGTGGTCTTTGGCATTATCTACGGGATCAGCGCCTTCGGCCTGGCCCAGCGTCTGGGGCTCGAACGGGCCGAGGCCCAGGCGCTGATTGACGGCGTGTTCGCCACGTTTCCCGGCATCCGCGCCTATATTGATACGACCCTGGAGCACGCCCGCCAGACGGGCTATGTGAGCACCCTGTTTGGCCGCCGGCGTCAGTTCCCCGAATTGCTGCGCGAGGCGAAGGGTCCCCGCGCCCAGGCGGCGATGCGCGAGGCGATCAACGCTCCCATTCAGGGCACCGCCGCCGACCTGATGAAGATCGCCATGATCTATGTTCATCGGCAACTCCAGGAGCGCGGGTTGGCGACCCGCCTGTTGCTTCAGGTGCATGACGAGTTGATCCTCGAAGCGCCCGAAGCCGAAGTAGAGACTGCCGCGCGCCTGGTTGCCGAGGTCATGGAACACGTGTATGAGCTTGAAGTGCCCCTGGCGGTTGATGTCGAAAGCGGTCCTAACTGGGACGAACTGCGGCCGCTCGCCATAGCCCGCGGCTGATAGGTTCTTCGTGGGAGGGCCGCGCCCTCCCAGACCCTCCCGCGGGGGGGATGGGGAAACCCGGTTTCCCCATCCTCCTGCGCAAGGGCTGCGCCCTCACCTTCCGGGAGCACGGGCGTCCAGCCCGCGGCGCGGCGCCGCGGGCACGGTGCCGGCCCCCTCCCGGACCCTCCCCGCCGGGAGCGGGAACCCGGCTCCTCCCCCCAGCGGGGGTAGGCTGGGAGGGGGGCTGAACGCTGCGAACGCTGGTCACATCAGGTTGGAGGAAAGGCTGCCATGGCATTGGTCACCGAAGTAGCCCCCGAACCACAGCTTGTGACGGAGCCTGGCCCACCGACCTTCTCGGTGGTGGCGCCGGTGTTTAACGAAGAGGCGCTGATTGAGGAGTTTTGCCAGCGCGCCATCGCCGCCCTGGAACCTCTGGGCGAGCCGTTTGAACTGGTGCTGGTCAACGATGGTAGCCGTGACCGCTCGGGCATGATCCTGCGGGCGATCCACGAGCGTGACCCGCGCGTCCGGGTGATCAATTTCTCACGTAACTTCGGCCATCAACTGGCGATCACCGCCGGTACGGATTACGCCCAGGGCCGCGCCGTGATCGTGATCGACTCCGACCTGCAGGACCCGCCGGAGGTCATCCCCGAGTTGATCGCCCGCTGGCGCGAGGGCTATGACGTGGTCTACGCCGTGCGCGAGGAACGCGAGGGTGAAACCTGGTTCAAACGCACGACCGCCTCGGCCTTCTACCGCCTGATCGCCAGAATCACCAACGTCGAACTGCCGGTCGATGCGGGCGACTTCCGCCTGATGGACCGGAAGGTGGTGGATGCGCTGAACCGCATCCGTGAGCATCATCGCTTTATGCGCGGGCTGTCGGTGTGGGTCGGCTTCCGCAGCACGGGGGTCAGGTACACCCGCCACGCCCGCAAGGCCGGCAACACCAAATACCCGTTCCGCAAGATGCTCAAGTTTGCCCTCGATGGCATTACCAGCTTTTCCTACCTGCCGCTGCAGTTGGCCACCTACCTGGGCTTTATCGTGGCCGCCCTGAGCCTGATCTTCATCCTGGTGGTGTTTGTCATGCGTCTTGGCAGCGCCACGCCCCAGGACGCGGCCTTCTACGGTCAGGCCTCGACGCTGGCCAGTGTGCTGTTCATCGGGGCCGTGCAGCTTATCTCGCTGGGCATCATCGGCGAGTATGTGGGACGGATCTACGACGAAGTGAAAGGGCGCCCGCTGTATATTGTCGCCGAGGCCCTCGGCTTTTCCGAAGCCGAGCGCGCCCGCGCCGAGCGTCTGCTGCAGCGTTGAACCGGAACCGTTCCTTGTTCGCCACGATCAGGAATCTGCATCAGGCGTCCATGCGGCTCGCGCCGCACCCCGACGGGATGAACATACGATTGTTCCTGGGATGGCTGCGCCCTCCCAGACCCTCCCACCGGGTGGGGGGATGGGGAAACCGGGTTTCCCCACACCCCTGCGTCTGGGCTGCGCCCTCCCAGACCCTCCCGCGGGCGGGGGTATGGGGGAACCGGGTTCCCCCATGTTCACGTCAGGTGCGTTTGAACCACGCCTATGGCGCTGCTGTCGCTGACTGAACTGGTGGCCCTGCGCGAGACCTGGCGGGCCGACGGATTGCGCCTGGTGCTGACCAATGGCGTCTTCGACGTGCTCCATGCCGGGCACGTCAGGTACCTGGAACAGGCGCGCGCCCTTGGCGACGTGCTGGTGGTGGCGCTCAACTCCGACGCTTCGACCCGGGCGATCAAAGG
>DAOTYR010000050.1:0-2603 GCA_034434655.1 Chloroflexaceae bacterium | reverse complement strand
GCGGCCTGGTTGGTGACAATAAAGATACGAAAGCCGTGTTCGGTCAGCAAGCGCAGCCCTTCGAGCGCTCCGGGCAACCAGCGGAACTCATCCCAGGTCTTCACGTGGTCAACGCGGTTCTCATTGATGACGCCGTCTCGGTCCAGAAACACGTTTCGCCATCGCGTCGAAGGTTGTAGGTTCATAGCGTGTCGATGATGCAAGCGCCGTTGTCGAGGCCCCGGTGCGGGATCTGGCCACACGGTCGCCGGATGCGCTCGATGCAAAGCGCTCGTGCTGCCACAGCGCGCATGACACAGGGTAGCGAGAATTCTTAAATATTCTCTAAACGTGAACCGTGCGCGTTTTACAGAACTGTTACAGCCTGTCGTCGTACGGGCGCGGTTACGGCGCCGCGCTGACCTGAGCGAAAAATTCGACCCTGGTGGCCAGTTGGCCGGTGCTGACCGGAATGCTAATGGGGGCCTGGCCCCGCGCGGGGGCGAAGGGCACCTCGACGGCGCCGCCGCCGATGATCCCGACATCGTCATAGGCGATGCCGATGACCTTAAGGTTGGCGAGATCGCGATTCAGCGGGTTAGAGAGAATACCGGTGATATTCGGCGGATCGCCCTGGATGAAGGCGGCGTTGGATACGGGCAGTTCTTGCAGCGGCGGCGCCTGCACGAACTGCCCGGGCCGGATCAGGACCTCGATACGCGTGATGGTCAGGTTCAAGGGTAAGGTCACTTGCCTGGCCGCGCCCATCCGCTGGCCAGGGCCGATCTGGGCTATCGTGTCCGTGTCGGTCAGCAGCACAATGCCCTCGGCGTTGTAAGCGGCGACCTGGTAGCGCACATTCTGGGCAAGCAGGTCAGGATTGGGATTGCTGACCACGAAAGCGTAGCTGGCGCTGCCGGCACGCTGCCCGAAGCCCTGGGCGACAACCATTAGCGGATTGGGGGCGGGGGTGGGTTCGCGGGTCGGTGGTTGAAAAGGTGTAGGACTGGGGGGCGGCAGCGTCGGCTGTGGCGAAGGAACGGGCGTTTCGGTGGCTATGAGGGTCGCCGTGGGTGTGCTGGTAAGGGTTGGCGTGGCCAGTGCGGTAGTGCCTGGTGATGGCGATGTGCTTGCGATGGCTGTGCCGGCCACGGTTGGCACGGTTGTTGGTGGCGGGGTTTCGGCGGCGATGGTCGGAGCCGTGCTCTGCGTGGGGGCCGGGCTAACGGCCACGACCGTCTGCGTCTCCGATGTCCAGAGCCGCGAGGCGGAGCGGAGCATGAGACCAAGGGCTATCAAAAAGATCACCACGGCCAGTAACGCTTTCCAGGAGATATGAATCCGCATTTTCCTCGAGCCCGGCTGAAGGTGAGCGCCACAGACAGATTATACCTCAAGCCCTCTATGCGCTGCGCGCGCACCGCTAAGACGATGGTTTCGCTGTGCGACCGTTCCTGGTCACCATCGGGGGGAGGCGCGGCGGGCGCAGCCCGCCGCGATCCCGTTGGTCCGCCCACGGCGGCCAGGAGGTCTAACGTGAGCCTGGGGGAACCAGGTTCCCCCACACCCCCGCCCGCGGGCGGGTTTGGGAGGGCTACGCCCTCACGCAGGGGGATGGGGAAACCCGGTTTCCCCATCCCCCCACCCGGTGGGAGGGTTTGGGAGGGCTACGCCCTCCCAGGAACAACCTTTGTATCCCATTGCGGATGCGGGCCGGAGGCTCGCGCACCCGGGCCCCCGCCCGCAGGAGGGTTTGGGAGGGCTACGCCCTCACGCAGGGGGATGGGGAAACCGGGTTACTCCATGCCCCCGCCCGCGGGCGGGCTCGGCCCTCACGCAGGGGGATGGGGAAACCCGGTTTCCCCATCCCCCCACCCGGTGGGAGGGTCTAATACCATTTCCGATTGCAGATTTTGGATTGCAGATTGCCGCGCATGGCGTCACGATGAGCGATGACGGCAACGACAATGCGGAACTGCCAACTGGATTTGGTATAAGAGGGCTGCGCCCTCCCGGGACAACGTTGTTCATCCCGTCGGTGTGCGGCAGAGCCGCACGGACGGCGGTTATGCGCATTCCTCGACCACGAGGAGGTCGGGATGCTCCTGGAGCCACAGGGACAGCCGGCGACCCTGGTGGAGCACCTCCAGATGGTAATCAGGTTCGGCGTCGGAGGTGCCGAGCACACGGCGCAGGTTGCCCTGGAGCCAGATCACTTCAACGAGCACAGGCAGGGCCTTGCACTCGGCGTCGGTCAGGGGCGCGATGGTATGGTACCCTTCCAGGAGCAGCGCGGCGCGCCGCGGGTCGAGGGGACCGGCGTACACGCCCCAGGGGAACCAGTCGGGCGGGGTGGCGCCGACGGTAAAATCCACCAGCGCGTCGGCCAGGTCCACGATCCGCGCATCCACCGTAACCTGGTCAAAGTCGATCAGAGCAGCCACGCTGTCGCCGCGAAAGATGACATTATCACGGTGCATATCGCCGTGGATGAGCACGTGTGGCAGCGCGGCATAGGCCTCGGTGGGAAGCACGCTCCGCAGATGCGCGGCGCGGCGGTCGTACCAGTTCAGGGGTTCGGCCAGTTCGCCCATGATATCACGCTGCATCAGGCGCTCGATCAG
>DAOTYR010000049.1:0-12356 GCA_034434655.1 Chloroflexaceae bacterium | reverse complement strand
CGGAGGACCCGCGGCCGCCTCGTCCCTCCCCGCCGGGAGGGGACGGCATAACTCCTATCGTCTTATTATACCAGGTAGCTCCGGCGCGCCTGCCGGGTCATGGCGAGAATCAGGGCCATTGCAACGCCGGCGGGCCGCAGGCCCGCGCCCCCGGCGCCCGCCCGCGGGAGGGTTTGAGAGGGGATGGGGAAACCTGGTTTCCCCATCCCCCCAGCCGGTGGGAAGGTCTGGGGGGCGCAACCCCTGCCTGGAGGCGGGCCGGCGTAGGGGCGGGGCAACCCCGCCCCTACGCCGTCGGCCCCGGCGTCTCCCGCCCGGAGGTTCCCGGGGCGCACCCCTCCTAACGTGAACATGGGGGAACCAGGTTCCCCCATACCCCCGCCCGCGGGAGGGTTTGGGAGGGCGCAGCCCTTGCGCAAGGGTCTGGGGAAACCGGGTTTCCCCAGACCCTCACCCGGTGGGAGGGTTTGGGAGGGCGACGCCCTCCCAGGAACAACCTGTTTTGGTGCTAGAATACCATGGCTAACCTGAAAACAGGCTGCTAGAACAGGGGGGTGGGGAAACCGGGTTTCCCCACGCCCCGCCCGCGAGAGGGCCTGGCCCTCGAGCAGGGGAATGGGGAAACCGGGTTTCCCCATTCCCCCACCCGGTGGGAGGGTTTGGGAGGGCGACGCCCTCCCAAGAAGGATGTCCATCCCGTCGGTGTGCGGCGGAGGCGCATGGACGGCTGATGCGCCATCTTCGTGGAGCCATATCGGTCAGGCAGATGACAACCCGCAGATCGGAACGGAGCCGGGCGCGAGTTGCGGCGCAGCAGGAACGGCGCGAGGAGGCCGCGCGCGTGCTCGGCGCCCTGGATTGCCTGCGCGGCGCGCCGGCGAATGAACGCGCGCGTCTGCTTGATCTGTGTGTCTTTCGGGTTTACCCGGTGGGAGCCACGGTGCTCAGCCAGCAGAAACACGGCCCCTGCTTCTTTCTGGTGCTCTCCGGCACCCTGCAGTTGCGGCTGCGCGACAAAAACGGCCGCGAGGTGCTGATGGGCATCCTGGGACGCGGCGACTGTTTCGGCGAGGGGCCGCTGTTCGGCGATTACTTCCGGCAGATGAGCGCCCTGGCCCAGAGCAACTGCCAGCTCCTCCAGTTCCCCCTGAGCGAGTTGCGCGGCGCGCTGGACACCCTCCCCCGGCTTGCCGCGGCCCTGCGCCAGGTTTACCAGCGGCGACTGGTGGAATGCACGCTGGCGCGTGTCCCCCTGCTTGGCCAGTTGTCGCCAACCGAGCGTCTGGCGCTCGTCGGCTTGCTGCAACCGACACACTACGCCCGCGGCAGCCTGATCCTGCGCCAGGGTTCCCCCGCCGACTCGCTCTACCTGATCGAGACCGGCCAGGTGGCGATTGAACAGGCCGGGCAGACGATTGCCACCCTGAGCGAGGGCGATTTCTTCGGCGAAATGGCCCTGCTTGCCAGCCGCCCCCACCACACCGATGTCCGCGCCTTGACGCCCACCGATGTCCTGGCGTTGCCCGGCGCCGAGTTCCACCGGCTGATCGAGCAGCGCCCCGACCTCGAGGCCCAACTGCGCGCCGAGGTCGAGCGCCGGCTGCACAATGGCGCCCTGATGCGCAACGATACCGCCCGCGCCCGCGAGTTGCAACTTGCCGTGACCAGGGGCCTGTTGCGCGGCTCGCACCTGTTTGTGCGCACGCCCGAACTGTGCCCGCCCGGCTGCCGCCTCTGTGAAGCCGCCTGTCAGGAACGGCATGGCCAGCAACGCCTGCATCTGAATGGCATGCCCCTTGAACGGCCCGGCAATGGGAACGCCGGGCTGCTGGACGTGCTCGACGCCTGCCGCCAGTGCAGCACCGGCCCGGAATGTGTGGAAGCCTGCCCTGAAGACGCCTTCGAACGCCTCCCGGAAGGCGCCCTCGTGATTACCGATCGCTGCACCGGCTGCGGCGCATGCGTACCGGCCTGCCCCTATGATGCCATCAGCCTGCGCCCCCTGCCCGCCCCCCATGTCACCGGCGGATCGCTCGGCGCGCGCCTGCGTACCTTCATCGAACTGGCCCGCCGCCAGCCCATGCTTCCGCTCCACCCTGCCCACCACGCTCAGCGCGCCGATAAGTGCGACCTCTGCCATGGCTTCGACGACCGCGCCTGCCTCAGCCGCTGTCCCACCGGGTCGCTCCGCCTCGTACCGGTGGAGGAGTTGTTTACACTGTAGGCTGTGAGAGGATCGTCTCGACGACGACGCAGGCGCCTTACGGCATCCGAAAGCGCAGCCGGCGCCCCAGAGCGGTGAATGCGGCGACCCACTGCCGCGCATCCTGGTAGCCCTGGGCGGCTTCGCGCTGGAACTCGACGTACACGCTGCGGAGCAGGCGGTAGTACACGTTCTGCGTTTTCCAGACATCAACCTCGAAGGGCAGCGAGCGGGTCAACGCCACGGCCTCGTCAAGTTGCTGGAGCAACTCGATCGACTCGGGGAAGGCGTCGAACTCCTCGGTAATGCGGTCGATCGTCCGGCCCAGGGTATAGGCCAGGCCCGCCGTATCCAGGGTGACCCCCGAGCGCACCGCCTCGCGATGCAGGGCCTGGATGGCGTCGAGGTCGAGATGCTCGGCGCCCAGCAGGCGCCGCAACTGGGTGTTGATCGCGAACTCCGCCGCAATCTGGAACTCGCGGGGGACGGGCATGCCAATACTGGCAAGAAAGCGCATCAGCGGAGCGTGATATTCGTAGATCTGCCGGTAGGCCGCCTCGGCCTCGGCCAGGCTGGAGGTCAGGATCTTGTTCAGGATCTTGCGCTGCTCGTCACCGAAGAGCAGTTTGAGCGAGTAGGCCTCCTGGGCGAAGTTACGGTCCACCAGGCGGATGGTGCCGGGGATGTCCGCCCGCTGGAACAACTCCGTGCTCTCCTGCACCAGGGCCTGGTAGGTAGATTCATCCTGATACTCGCGCACGCCACCGGAGATGTTGTGGTCGCCCAGGTGCAGCATACCGAAGATCAGGCGGGCCGACTCGCGGGTGATGGTCGAGGTAATGCGCATGCGCCCGAGCGCCAGGCGGTTCTTGCCGGCGGGAAGCAGGTGGTAATCCTCACGATCCACCTGGTAGCAGTAGATCTGTTGGCGTTCCTCGAAACTTTCGAAGAGCGACGACATGGCGTAGTGCGCGCCGACCTTGCGCAGATCCACCACCGCGGGGCGCACAAAGCGGTCGTAGATCGCTCGCCCGTCGCCCATGGCCGGGTTGTTGCTACGGGCGCGGGCCAGACGCTCCAGAAACGGCTCCTCCAGATCCTCGCCGAACACCTCGCGCGCCAGTTGCACCGCCCGTCCGGCGTAGCCGATCACCTGGATCGTCTCGATGCCGGCCAGATCGTCGAAGAACCAGCCGCAGGAGGTGTACATCAGCAGCAGTTGCCGCTGCAACTCCATGAGCTTGAGCGCCGCGATGCACTGGCTGCTATCGAGGGGAACGCGCGCGTGACGCATAAGGAAGCGATTCACCACCTCGTCGGAGCGATCGAGGATCACCTCGATGTAATCATTGCGCGCCTCCCAGGGGTCCTTCAGCAAGCGACGGCCGTGCATCTCAAACCGGGGCGCGAGGGTGTCGCGCAGCCAGTCGAAGGCCGCGCGCAGCGGTTCGCGCCAGTGCTGCCGCCAGCCGGGATTGCTGCCGGTGTTGCACCCGCAGTCGGTGCTCCAGCGCCCCACCCCGTGCACGCAGCTCCAGGCTGTGCGCTCGACGATCTGCACCTCGTGCGTCGGCGGGTGCTGCGCGAGATAGCTGGCGTAGTTCGTCAGCTTCGCCAGGCCCCGTTCCTCGATATGCTGGAGGGCATAGGCCAGGGCCATGTCGCCGTGACGATGGTGATGGCCATAGGTTTCGCCGTCGGTGGCAATGTTGGCGATCTGCGGCCAGGGACGGTACTCGTTGAAGATCCCGGCGATGCGCGCGGCAAAGGTCGCGCCGTTGACCAGCAGGCGCTCGAAGGCTACCGCCCGCGAGACGGGCCCATCGTAGATGAAGACCGCGATGGAGCGCTGGTTGGGCAACTGCACCAGGTAGGGCCGGGTCGGGTCAATCCGCCCGCCGCGCACATCCGTCCAGACCGTGTCGCCCAGGCGACGCATGTAGCTCACCTGATGCGGTTCGAGGATAGTGAAGCGGATGCCGTAATCGGCCATGACCTCCAGTGTCTCGAGATCCACGGCAGTTTCGGGAAGCCACATGCCCTCGGGGAGGCGCCCGAAGCGATGTTGAAAGTCCCGTATGCCCCAGACCACCTGGGTGATCTTGTCGCGGCGCGAGGCCAGGGGCATGATGATATGGTTGTAGCACTGGGCCATAGCCGAGCCGCGTCCGAAGAGGCGCGCGCTCTCTTCGTCAGCGGCGAGGATGCCCTCGTAGACCGCGGGCGCCTTCTCGGCGAGCCAGCTCAGCAGGGTGGGGCCGAAGTTGAAGCTGATGCGGCTATAGTTGTTGACAATCTTGACGATCTGGCCCTGGTCGTCGAGAATGCGCGAGGCGGCGTTCTGCTCGTAGCATTCGGCATTGATGCGTTCGTTCCAATCGTGGTACGGATAGGCCGAGTCCTGCTGCTCAATGGCCTCGAGCCACGGGTTTTCGCGTGGCGGCTGGTAGAAGTGCCCGTGGATGCAGATGTAGCGCTCCGCCATGTTTCTTTCAGAAGGGGGGACCCCTCCGGCTCCTCTCCACAGCATACGTAGAACCCGACAACCCGACGCCGCGACAGGCGCGCCTGCCGGGTGGCCGGGTTGCCGGAAATGACACGCAAGGAACCTGCCGCCGCGGGCAGAACGGGGGATGGGGGGAGTCGGCCCCTTCCCGCGCTCCGCCAACGGGAACAGAGGTGTGAACCAGCGTATGATGACGAGACTTCGTCTCGGCGGGAGCGCCGGCGCTCCCGTTTCAGCGCGGCGAAGCCCCTTGCGAGCCTCCCATACCAGGGGAGAAGTCTCGTGGTCGTACTAACCCTCGCTCTTGAAGAACAAGGCTCCCAGCGGCGGCAGATCGAGCACCAGCGAGTAGGGGCGCCCGTGCGACATATGCTCCTGGGCCATCACGCCGCCGGCATTGCCGATCCCGCTGCCCCAGTACTCGGTGGCGTCGCTGTTAAAGATCTCCTTCCACCAGCCGCCGCGGGGCACGCCGATACGGAAGTTATGGCGCGGCACCGGGGTGCAGTTCATCACCACCAGGATCAGATCGCCGGTGGAGCGCGCCCGGCGCAAGAACGAGTAGGTGCTGTTCTCGGCATCGTTGGCATCGATCCACTCGAAGCCCGCCGGCTCACAGTCAAGCTCGTGCAGCGCCGGCTCGTTCACGTACAGCCGGTTGAGATCGGCCAGGAGTTGCAAGACGCCCTGGTGCGAGGGGAACATCAACAGGTGCCAGTCGAGGCTCTCGTCATGCTTCCACTCGCGCCACTGGCCGAACTCGCCGCCCATGAAGATCAGCTTCTTGCCCGGCTGGCCGTACTGGTAGCTGTAGAGCAAGCGCAGGTTGGCGAACTTCTGCCAGACATCGCCGGACATTTTGTCGAGCAACGAGCCTTTGCCGTGCACCACCTCGTCGTGCGAAAGCGAGAGCACATAGTTCTCGGTGAACATGTACAGGCCGCGGAAGGTCAACTCATTGTGGTGGTAGCGGCGATGGATGGGGTCACGGCGGAAGTATTTGAGCGTATCGTTCATCCAGCCCATGTCCCACTTGAAGCCGAAGCCCAGGCCGCCCACGTACACTGGCCGCGAGACCATGGGCCAGGCGGTGCTCTCTTCGGCGAAGGTCTGGGCCGTGGGATAGTTCTTGTAGACCTCGGTGTTGAACTGGCGGAGGAACGTGATCGCTTCGATATTCTCGTTGCCGCCGTACTGATTGGGGATCCACTCGCCGGGCCGGCGCGAGTAGTCGAGGTACAGCATGCTGGCCACGGCGTCAACCCGCAGGCCATCAATGTGGTACTTATCGAGCCAGAAGAGCGCCGAGCTGATCAGAAAGCTCCGCACCTCGTTGCGCCCGTAGTTGAAGATGTAGCTGCCCCAGTCGGGATGGTAGCCCTTGCGCGGATCGGCGTGCTCGAAGAGGTGCGTGCCATCGAAGTAGCTCAGGGCGAAGCCATCGGTAGGAAAGTGCGAGGGCACCCAGTCGAGGATGATGCCGATGCCCTGCTGGTGCAGGTAATCAACGAAGTACTTAAAGTCCTCCGGCGTCCCGTAGCGGCTGGTGGGGGCGAAGTAGCCGGTCGTCTGGTAGCCCCACGACCCATAGAACGGGTGCTCGGTGACCGGAAGCAACTCGATGTGGGTGAAGCCGGCGCGCTTGACATGCTCGGCCAGACGCGGGGCAATCTCGCGGTAGCTCAGGGAGCGCCCGCCCTCCTCGGGCACGCGCATCCATGAGCCGAGATGCACCTCGTAGATGGCCATCGGAGCGCTCACGCCCTGAAGCTGGCCGCGGGTCTGCATCCAGGCCCCATCGCCCCACGCATACTCCTGGTCCCAGACGATCGAGGCGGTGCGGGGCGGGACCTCGAAGAAGAACCCGAAGGGATCGGTCTTATCCTCGCGGTAGCCGTAGTAGCGCGAGGCGATGTGGAACTTGTAGTGCGCGCCCTTGCCCACGCCGGGCACAAAGGTCTCCCAGATGCCCGAGTTCCCCCGGCAGCGCATGGCGTTCCTCCCGGGGTCCCACCCATTCCAGTCGCCGATCACCGCCACGTATTCGGCGTTGGGGGCCCAGACCGCGAAGTACACGCCCTGTTCGCCGTTCAGGGTGGCGAGGTGCGCGCCCAGCTTCTCGTAGATGCGGAAGTGGGTGCCTTCGCCAAAGAGGTACAGGTCGTCGTCGGTCAGGAAGGGCAGCGGGTACGGCGGCGCCGGGGGGATCACTGCCACGACGGTATCCGTGGGGGCCTCGGCGGGAGCCGGGGACTGGTCGGCCCCGGCGGGAGCAGCAGGTTGCTCGGCGACGGCGACCTCGGTTTCGGGGGTCGTTGCCGCGCCATGCTCAGGTTTACGGGAGCGGCGCGCGAGTCTGGTAGTCTCTTCTGACATTTATGGTTCCTTATTACTAAAGCCGTCCATGCGGCTACGCCGCACACCAACGGGATGAAAATAAGATTGTTCCTGGGAGGGCTGCGCCCTCCCACACCCTCCCACCGGGTGAGGGGATGGGGAAACCGGGTTTCCCCATCCCCCTGCTTGAGGGCTGCGCCCTTCCACACCCTCCCGCGGGCGGGGGTGTGGGGAAACCGGGTTTCCCCATCCCCCTGCTCGAGCGGCAATCCGTTGCAACGCAGGTGACGGCCCCCTCCCCAGCCCTCCCCCGCTGGGGGAGGGAGTCCGGCTCCTCCCCCCAGCGGGGGGAGGTTGGGAGGGGGGCTGCAGCGCCGCATGCGCTTATGTGAATATTGGCTCCAGCAGCCTATTTTCACGTTAGACTCGACCCATCCACACCCATCAAGCTCCAACCTGGCAGAGCACCCCGCTGAGCGGAATGGCCAACCAGGCCGGGCGATTGTTCATTTCATACCCAATTTCGTACACCAGTTTCTCAAGGATGAAGACGTCAAGCAGCGTTTCCAGATCGGCAGGGGCGGCGGGCAGGAACGGCGCCCCCGCCGCATGGCGCAGGTAGCCACCAAGGTAGGCGGCGCCCGCCCAGAAGGACCAGCAATCGGCCCAGCGACGCATGATCACCCCCTCTTCGGTGTCCTGGGGGGCATCGTTGGCGCGATTGAAGAGTATAGCATAGGCTGCGTACTGGAACGAGCGCAGCATGCCCGCAACATCGCGGAGCGGGGAGCGTTTCATGCGCCGTTCGCTGATCGGGCGCACTGGCTCGCCCTCGAAGTCAATGAACAGAAAATCTTTGCCGGTGTAGAGCGCCTGGCCAAGGTGGAGATCGCCGTGGATGCGTATCCGCGCCGCTTCGATTTTCGCCTCGGTCATGCGCCGGAAGCGGGACAGCAACGCCTCTTCCATAGCCAGGACGGCCTCGGCCTGGGCGCGCAGCGTGTCCGGCAGGCGGGGGGCGGCTTTCCGCAGGCTCTGGAAGGTCCGCGTGGTCAGGCTACGCATACTCTGGTAGAGGGCGCGCTGGTAGTGGAGGGAGAAGGGCTCGGGGGCAAAGGCAGGCGCCGCACCGGCGGCCAGGGCCAGATGGAGGTCGGCAGTGCGCTCACCCAGCAGCCGCGCCTGCTCCAGGTAGGCGCCGGCCACCTCCTCGGCCAGCGGTCCCGGCTCACCGGCGGCGGCCGCCAGCAACGCCGCCGTCGTCACGGTCATCTCGGGCAGGCGCAGATCGGCGCGGGTGCGCGCCGCATCGTAGGAGCGTCCGGCCACGTCAAGGGTGTACTCCCAGGCATCGCCTTCATTGGTGACGTAGGCCTGGAGCATAGCCAGGGTCATCGGCTCCTCGCCGCTGCGCGCATATTCGAGCGCGCCGGCGGTGGGCGGCGTGTGGGGAAAGGCCCGTTCCTCGGTGAGGTAGCGCCCGATCTCCAGGTCAGGGTTGGTCCCCGGTTCGACCTTGCGGAAGATCTTCAGAATCAACGTGCCGCCAAAGATGAGCGAACTGTTGCTCTGCTCGGCTGTGACAACGCGCGGGTCGAGATTTGCGGCGCGGGCCAGCAGGGCGCGCAGGGCGCGGGCGTGGTTGCCGGTCACCTCGCCGCCGGCGATGCTGCGCAGGCGCCGCCGCGACACCACCACATCGAGCAAGGCGCGCGCAACGCCGCGATCGATCAGCGCGTCGAAGATAATCCCCGGCGGCTCATCAGGATTGATCGCCAGTCGGGCAATCACCGTGTGTCGCGCATCGCTGAGCAGGCCCTGCGCTCGTTCGCCGGTGGCATGAGCCATGGGCACAAGGTAGGTTTCCGAAGCGCCCTCGGTGTACTGCAGCGTGACCAGGGACAGGTACGCCAGACCGTCAGCATAGGGCAGCAAGGTAGCATCGGTAATCGTTACCGACTTGATGGCGCGCGACTTGGCCCCGAACCAGCGCCGGGGCCGCAGATAGTCCGGCAAGACTTGCTCCAGGGCAACCTGACGGCCGTCATAAAAAATCGCATCCCACGAACCCGCACTGATGGTGATCAACGGCGGCTCCTGGTCGGCAGGGGCGCCGTCGAGGCGCAACCCCTCGATCCGCTGCGGCATCATACGGAACCAGGAGAACCTGCGCGGCCCCAGCGTGATGACGTAAGGGACATCGCCCACCACCGGAAACTCCACCTGCCCGAACATCTCTACCAGGTTCATGCCCAGGAGGACGTCGCCCGCTCCGCCCCCCATGCTGGCGATCGGCTTGCTGCGTGGCGCGTCCGTCAGGCGAAATACTCAAACCCGGTGAGATCGCGTTCCCGGCGGCGAATACGAAAGATATGCACCGGCATGACCTGCGGGTTCAGTTCGACGTAGTTAAACTCGCCGTGCCAGAGGTAGCGCGCGTCACTGAGCAGATCGTGGGCCTGATAATCGCCCTCAAGCCCCCACTCGGCGGTGGGCACCTGCACATAGCCACTCTGCGTATTGAGCGGGTCCAGGTTCACCACCACCAGCACAATGTTCTGCAGATCCGGCGTCACCTTGCTGTAGGCCAGGATCTGCTCATTCTCGACGAAGTTGCTGTCCACGCGATGGAAGCGCAGCCACTCGTTGCGCTGCAGCGCCGGGTTCTCGCGGCGAATGCGGTTGAGCCTGGCGATAAAATGGCGCAGACTATGGGGTTGATCCAGCCGCCAGAAATGGATCTCGTACTTCTCGGAGTCGACATACTCCTCACGGCCCTGCACCGGCACATGGTACATCAACTCGTACAGGGGGCCATACATCCCCCAGCTCGAAGCGAGGGTCGCGGCCATCGCGGCGCGGGTCAGAAAGACCGAGCGATAGCCCGGATAAAACTGGGGGGTCAGAATATCCGGGGTATTGGGCCAGAAGTTGGGGCAGAAAAACTCCCGCGCCTCGGTGCGGGTGAGTTCGTGCAGATACTCGGTGATTTCCCACTTGGCGGTGCGCCAGGTGTAATAGGTATAGCTCTGGGTGAAGCCGAGCTTCGCCAGGTTGTACATCACTTTGGGGCGGGTAAAGGCCTCGGAGAGCAGGATCACCTCGGGATGATCGCGCTTCAACTCACCGATGCACCACTCCCAGAAGCGAAAACTCTTGGTGTGAGGATTATCCACCCGGAAGACGGTGACGCCCTGGGCGATCCAGAACTCAAAGATGCTCTTCAACTCGCGCCAGAGGGCCTGCCAATCCTCGGTTTCAAAATCGAAGGGGTAGATATCCTGGTACTTCTTGGGCGGGTTCTCAGCGTACTGGATCGTGCCATCGGGACGGGCGCGGAACCACTGGGGATGCTCCTTCACATAGGGGTGGTCGGGCGAACACTGGAAGGCGATATCGAGGGCCACTTCGATGCCATAGGCGCGCGCCGCCGCGACCAGGGCGCGAAAGTCTTCCAGCGTGCCCAGTTCGGGATGGATGCTCTTGTGCCCACCCTCCTCGCTGCCAATGGCCCAGGGACTGCCGGGTTCGCCGGGTTGGGCGGTGACGCTATTGTTCTTCCCCTTGCGAAACTGCCGGCCAATGGGGTGGATCGGCGGCAGGTAGAGCACATCAAAGCCCAGTTCGGCCACATAGGGCAGGCGCGCGATGACATCGCGGAAGGTGCCGTGGCGGCCCGGTTCGGGCGAAGCCGAGCGCGGGAAGAGTTCGTACCAGGCCGAGAAGCGCGCCAGCTGGCGGTTGACCTCGACCTGGAGTTCCCGGTCGTAGACGCTGACGAAGCGCGGAGGCAGATGGGCAGCCATGCGCGCCGCCAGGTCGGGCATAAACGCCGCCTCGGCGTCGCCGTGGCGCAGGGCCTGCTCGTAGCCGCGCAACACCGCTGCGTCGGCCTCGGGGGCGGCCTCGGCCGCCTCGCGCACTAGATCGGCGCCGATCAGCAGATCCACCCGCACATCCTGGCGCGCCTCCACCCGCTTATGCAACTGGTGCTCCCAGGTGGCGAAGCGATCCACCCAGCCGACCACGGTGTAGGTGTAGCGCCCCATCTCGGTAACCGTAAACTGCCCGCGCCAGCGGTCGTTGACCAGAAACTGCATCGGCGCCTCGCGCCACTGCGTATCCGAGGGCCCACGGTAGCGTATGGCGCAGGCAATCTCATCGTGCCCGTCGGCAAAGGCGTCGCACTCCACCACCACCGTGTCGCCGACGACCCGCTTGATCGGATAGCGTCCCGCGTCAATCTCCGGCGTCACCCGCTCGATCACCACCCGGCGGCGCCCGTCGCCGACCGCCGCCAGACCGTTCAGCGCGATCTCCTCCGCTCGCGTCACTTTCGCCGTGGGCTGCTTCGCCTTCGCTGGCATCACCGGCTCCCCTCTGTGCCCGCTACTACAGGTGGTCGACGAAAAACAACATAATAACGCTGGCGCGCGAGGTGGGACCAGCGCCAGACCAGCGACCTTCTTCCGTTTGTGGATCGAGAACCGCCTTTTCCCTGCTAACGTGAAAATAGGCTGCTCACCTACGCGCATGCGGCGCTGAACCCCCCTCCTAACCTCCCCCCGCGGGGGGGCGGCGCCGGGGGCCCGCCCCCCGTGGGGGCGGGGCAGGGCGGGGGCCGGCGCCGTGCCCGCGGCGCCGTGGCGCGGGCGGGACGCCCGCGCTCCCAGTCATGGTCATCGCGGCGTGGTGCGCCATGCGCATGACCGTCTCACGTGACCATACGCCCTTGGCGAGGGGGATAGGGCAACCGGGTTTCCCCACGTCCCCGCCCCACAGGGGGATGGGGAAACCGGGTTTGCCCATCCCCCCACCCGGTGGGAGGGTTTGGGAGGGCGCAGCCCTCCCAGGAAGGATGTTCATCCCGTCGGTGTGCGGCGGAGCCGCACAGACAACTGATGCCATTCTACCCAAGGGAAGGCGCATGTGTCAAACGAGCGGTTCGAACCCCGTCTACGCTCCCTCGATATCCAGCCCGATATCCAGGGCCGGGGCGCTGTGGGTCAGCGCGCCGACGCTGATAAAGTCCACCCCGCTCTCGGCAACCGCGCGGATTGAGCGCAGGGTGATGCCGCCGCTGGCCTCGGTGCGCGCCCGTCCGGCTACGGCGGCCACGGCGGCCCGCAGTTGTTCGGGGGGCATGTTGTCGAGCAAGATGAGGTCGGCGCCGGCTTCGGCGGCCACGGCGGCCTGCTCGACGCTCTCCACTTCCACCTCCACCCGCACCATCGGCCCCACCGCCGACCGCGCCCGGCGCACCGCTTCGGCCAGATCGATCCCGTGCGCGGCCAGGATGGCCAGGTGATT
>DAOTYR010000048.1:0-2409 GCA_034434655.1 Chloroflexaceae bacterium | reverse complement strand
CGGCCGCGAGCGCCTCCAGCCGGTTCACGGTCGGATCCTCGCCGTAGACATCGTCGCCTACCTCGGCGCGGGCCATGGCCTCGCGCATGGCCGGCGTCGGCAGAGTGACGGTGTCGCTGCGCAGATCGATCGGCGCTCGCCGCGGATCTGCGGTGGTCTCTGTTGCGTCCATGATACTCCTTCTCCCGTAAGGCATGGTTCGCAGAAAATGTACCGTTCGCAGCGTTCTGCCCCCCTCCCGGCCTCCCCCGCCGGGGGGAGTAGCCCGGTTCCCCATCCCCCGCCCGCGGAGGGGTTGGGGCAGGCGCTGCCCGCACGTAGGGGTGTGGGGAAACCGGGTTTCCCCACACCCCCGCCCGGTGGGAGGGTTTGGGAGGGCGTAGCCCTCACGCAGGGGGATGGGGAAACCTGGTTCCCCAGATCCCCACCCGATGGGAGGGTTTGGAAAGGGTGCGCTCTCCCAAGAACACTCTTCGTTGGCGCAGGGGTGTGGGGAAACCGGGTTTCCCCACACCCCCGCCCGCGGGCGGGTGTGGGAGGGCGCAGCCCTCGAGGAGGGGTATGGAGAAACCCGGTTTCCCCATACCCTCACCTGGCGGGCAGGTTTGGGAGGGCTACGCCCTCTCAAGAACGATCTTAATTTTCACCCCGTCGTGTGCGGCGGAGCCGCATGGACGGCTGAGGTGAACGTAGCCCGCCGGAACGGGGCCGCGCAGCGCAACTACGCCTCACCCATACTGTACGCGAGGGATATTACCGGGCGTAGCGCTACGTTCCAGGGAAGGTCACCGGCTGGCCAGCGGCCAGTTGCTCGAGCGCTGGCTCCAGTTCAGCAAAGGTAATGCCCCCCTCGTAGCGCGCCTGGATGATCCCGCTCGCGTCCACCAGGAAGGTCCATGGCTCGGTGCGGAGGCCCCATTCGGCCATCTGCGGCACGTAGCGCTGGGCCTGGAACGACTCGCCAAAGGGATAGGGATAGACCTCGACATGAATGAAGTTGACGCGATCCTGAAACATAGGCTTCAGGCGCTTGAGGACCTGCATGTTCGGCGCGCACACGGCGGTCTGGCAGTAGCCAGGGGTGGAGAAGGTGACCACGAAGGGCTTGCCGGCAGCCAGGGCCTCGACAACCGTCAACTGGTAGAAGTCCGGGTCGGGGGTAGCATCCGAGGTGAGCCGGTTGAGGTCGGGAACATCACGCGCGGTAAGGTTGCGGCTGGGAACAGCGCGGGCGCCGACTGCCGGCGCGGCGGGTTGTTCGAGAACATCGAGGCGCATGCGGGTCAGGGTCGGTTCGCCGCCCTCCTGCGGCACGCTGATCTCCACCCCCCAGGCGCCGGGGCGGTCGAAGGTGGCATAGCCGACATAGAGTCCAAACGGTAGCCCCTCACCGTGGTAGGTTGCTGTGGTTTCGCTCTGTACCCGCGCCGGTTCGGCGCCATCGAGGAAGAAGAAGCGCAACCCCAGGCTCAGTTGCGGGTCGTTGACCGGCGTGCCGCTCTGGAGCACGCCAAAGGGGAGCCGGTTGGGACCAACGGCCAGTTCCGAAACGGCCAGCACGGGGATGCGCTCGGCTGCCAGCGGCGTGGTCGGGCTGGCCGGCGCGGCCCCCTGGCCGCAGGCGCTCAGCGCGAGAGCTACCATGAGCGCCACTCCTGCCAGGACCTTCCAGGAGCGTGTGCCAGGCATAACTGTTACTCCAACTCAGCGTTCGCTCATTTTTTTGACGGATGGCATCCCGATACGATCCGCAACTTGACAAATAATGAATTGTATGATCAGGGCGCAGTCATTTCACCTCAGCCGTCCATGCGGCTGCGCCGCACAACGCCGCAATGAAAATAAGTTTGTTCTTGGGAGGGCGCAGCCCTCCCAAACCCTCCCACCGGGTGGGCAGATGGGGAAACCCGGTTTCCCCATGCCCCTGTGGGGCGGGGGGTGTGGGGAAACCCGGTTTCCCCACACCCCTCTTCGAGAGCCTATTTTCACGTTAGGAAGCCCTCCACGAAAATGAGCGAACCGAGGGTCGAATATTTTAACATAAAAAACAATCACACGGAAGAGTCAGAGCCTTCCGGTCAGGGCTACGTCAGCGTCCGGTTGATCGTCCGCGCCGCGGGCATAATGGTCTTTGAGAAATTCATCCGCTATGCCGGGCTGGCCGTGGAGCTGAAGCCCTCGACTAGGGGATGCGAAGGCCGCCTGCGCGGCCTAGAGCGGATTATGTATTCAAAGACCATACGCCCTCGGCTACGGAATGCGAAGCCCGCCGGCGCGGGCGAGAGCGGAGTATGTATTCAAAGACCATCACGCCTCGGCTAACCGCTGCGAAGGCCACCTGGGTGGCCTGTGGAGCCCGCGAACGCGGGCTTCGCATCGGCTCGCCCGCGGCTTGCGTCGCCAGGCGGA
>DAOTYR010000047.1:0-1711 GCA_034434655.1 Chloroflexaceae bacterium | reverse complement strand
CGGCCGCGAGCGCCTCCAGCCGGTTCACGGTCGGATCCTCGCCGTAGACATCGTCGCCTACCTCGGCGCGGGCCATGGCCTCGCGCATGGCCGGCGTCGGCAGAGTGACGGTGTCGCTGCGCAGATCGATCGGCGCTTGCCGCGGATCTGCGGTGGTCTCTGTTGCGTCCATGATACTCCTTACTCCCGTAGGGCATGGTTCGCAGAAAATGTACCATTCGCAGCGTTCTGCTCCCTCCCGGCCTCCCCCGCCGGGGGGAGGAGCCCGGTTGCCCCCTACCCCCGCCCGCGGGCGGGTTGGGGCGGGCCTGGCCCTCACGCAGGGGTAGGGGGCAACCAGGTTGCCCCATATCCCCACCCGATGAGAGGGTTTGGGAGGGCTGCGCCCTCCCAAGAACACCCTTCGTTGGCGCGGGGGTGTGGGGAAACCGGGTTTCCCCACGCCCCCGCCCGCGGGCGGGCCTGGCCCTCACGCAGGGGTAGGGGGCAACCGGGTTGTCCCCTACCCTCGCCCGCGGGCGGGTTGGGGCGGGCGCAGCCCGCACGCAGGAAGATGGGGCAACCGGGTTTCCCCATATCCCCACCCGATGGGAGGGTTTGGGAGGGCGCAGCCCTCCCAGGAACTCTCTTTGTTGGTGCAGGGGGTGTAGGGAAACCGGGTTTCCCCATACCCCTACCCGGTGGGAGGGTTTGGGAGGGCTACGCCCTCCCAGGAATTAATGTTCACCCCGTCGTGTGCGGCGGAGCCGCATGGACGGCTGAGGTGAACGTAGCCCGCCGGAACGGGGCCGGGCAGCGCAACCACGCCGTACCCATACTGTACGCGAGCGGTATTATCGGGCGTAGCACTATGTTCCAGGGAAGGTCACCGGCTGGCCGGCGGCCAGTTGCGTTAGCGCCGGCTCCAGTTCGGCAAAGGTAATGCCCCCCTCGTAGCGCGCCTGGATGATCCCGTTCGCGTCCACCAGGAAGGTCCACGGCTCGGTGCGGAGGCCCCATTCAGCCATCTGCGGCACGTAGCGCTGGGCGTGGAACGACTCGCCGAAGGGGTAGGGATAGACCTCGATATGAATGAAGTTGACGCGATCCTGAAACATGGGCTTCAGGCGCTTGAGGACCTGCATATTCGGCGCGCACACGGCAGTCTGGCAGTAGCCAGGAGTGGAGAAGGTGACCACGAAGGGCTTGCCGGCGGCCAGGGCCTCAACAACCGTCAACTGGTAGAAGTCCGGGTCGGGGGTAGCATCCGAGGTGAGCCGGTTCAGGTCGGGAACATCACGCGCGGTAAGGTTGCGGCTGGGAACGGCGCGGGCGCCGACTGCCGGCGCGGCGGGTTGTTCGAGAACATCGAGGCGCATGCGGGTCAGGGTCGGTTCGCCGCCCTCCTGCGGCACGCTGATCTCCACCCCCCAGGCGCCAGGGCGGTCGAAGGTGGCATAGCCGACATAGAGTCCAAACGGTAGCCCCTCACCGTGGTAGGTTGCTGTGGTTTCGCTCTGTACCCGCGCCGGTTCGGCGCCATCGAGGAAGAAGAAGCGCAACCCCAGGCTCAGGCGCGGGTCGTTGACCGGCGTGCCGCTCTGGAGCACGCCAAAGGGGAGCCGGTTGGGACCAACGGCTAGTTCCGAAACGGCCAGCACGGGGATGCGCTCGGCTGCCGGTGGCGTGGTCGGGCTGGCCGGCGCGGCCCCCTGGCCGCAGGCGCTCAGCG
>DAOTYR010000046.1:0-6006 GCA_034434655.1 Chloroflexaceae bacterium | reverse complement strand
GCCAGATTGGCAAACTGCTGATCGGCGTCTGGATCGCCGGTATCGCCGTAGCGATGTTTCTGGTGATCCCGCAGTACGAGGGCCTCGGCAACGCCGGCCGGATCATCATCATGCACGTGCCCACGGCCTGGGTGAGCGTGCTGGCCTTCGCGGTGTCGGCCCTGTTCAGCGGGTTGTACCTGTGGAAGCGCCGTCCCGAGCATGACCATTACGCCCTGGCGGCGGCGGAGAGCGGCTTTCTGTTCACGGCCCTCGCCACGGTCACGGGCATGATCTTCTCGCAGGTGGTCTGGGGGATCTACTGGAACTGGGACCCGCGGCAGACCTCGATCTTTGTGCTGCTGCTGATCTACGCCGCCCTCTTCGCCCTGCGCTCGGCGATTGACGACCCGGCGCGCCGCCGCCAGCTCAGCGCCGTGTACTCGCTCTTCGCCTTCGTGACGGTGCCGTTTCTGGTCTTTGTGGCCCCGCGCATCGCCGATAGCACCCTGCACCCCAATTGCGCCTTCATCCAGGGCAGCACATGCGATGGGGTTACCCTTGAGGTAGGCATGATCGGGTTGCTGGGGGATCGCAAGGTGCAACTGCTGGCCCTGGAGCGTCAGGGTGACGTGGTCACCGCCGAGGTGAAGGTGAGTGAACCCGGGCTGACCAGCGAGACGATCCTGCGCCCCAGCTACGATCTGGCCGCCGGCGAAATGGTCGCGCGCCCCGAGTTTCCCGGTCTCCGCTACCAACTCGGCCTGGAGGCGGTCGATCTGCGGGCCAATACCGCGCTGTTGAACATCGAGGCGCCGGGCACCGGCCTGATCGAGAACCGGCGGACGTTATTCACCTTCCTGGCGTCAATCGGCGGTTTTACAGCGTTGTTCTTCTGGCTGCTCACGCTGCGCGCGACGCTGCTCGACGTGCAGTGGGCCCTGGCCCAGCGCGGAGGCTCTCGGATATGAATAGTGTGCTTGAAGCGGGCACGGCGATCTACGTGGCCATGGCCGTGGCCCTGTCGGTGTGGATCGGCATCTTCGTGTACCTCTGGCGCATCGACGCGCAGGCGCGCGCCCTGAAGCGCGAAGTGCAACGCGAGCGCGAGCAGCGGCCCTACGCTGAGGGCGACGCGCCGCGGGCCAGCGTCACCCGCGTCGGCCAGTCCGAAAGCGAGCCGGTCGAACAGTCGAGTCGAGGGTGACGCGAGGGCGCCTCGCGCTCCCCTCAGGTGACCATACCTCCCCGCGGGTGGGTCTGGGAGGGCTACGCCCTCCCAGGAACACCCTTCGCTAGAGCAGGGGTATGGGGAAACCCGGTTTCCCCATACCCCCACCCGGTGGGAGGGTCTGGAAGGGCATAGCCCTCCCAGGAACACCCTTCGCTAGAGCTAGAGCAGGGGTATGGGGAAACCCGGTTTCCCCGTCCTCCCACCCGGTGGGAGGGTTCGGCAAGGCTGCACCCTCTCAAGAACAACCTTCGCTGGAGTAGGGGTGTGGGGAAACCTGGTTTCCCCGTCCTCCCACCCGGTGGGAGGGTCTGGAAGGGCATAGCCCTCCCAGGAACACCCTTCGCCGGAGCAGGGGTGTGGGGAAACCAGGTTTCCCCATTCCCCCACCCGGTGGGAGGGTTCGGGAGGGCGTGGCCTTCCCGGAGACAATCTTTTTTGGTGGTATGCGGCGTAGCCGCATGGACAACTGGTGTAGAAAGTGCGCTTATGGCAACCGCAACTTCGGTCTCGCGGCGCGGCATGCCGATCAAGCCCCTGCACATCGTGGGCCTCGGCATTATCCTGATCGCCGTTGTGTACGGGATCTTCGGCTTCCAGAGCGGCTTCCGCTCCTACACGCAGAGTGTGGACGAGGCCATGGCCGCGACGCGCAGCGTGCAACTGGCCGGGTTCCTCGGCAGCACCGGCGAGTATGATGCGGCGGGCCGCTTTACGTTCATGCTCCAGGATGAGCGGGGCAAGCTGATCAAGGTTATCTCCGATGATCCGCGACCGGCGAACTTCGAACAGGCCATCAGCATCGTGGCCATTGGCCGCTATGATCCCGCCGAGCAGGCCTTTATGGCCGACGATCTGCTGGTCAAGTGCCCGTCGAAGTACCAGGAGCAGATGGGCCGTTAGAGCGGGCGCCCCCCCGCGTTGCCGTTGAGGAGGGTAGGGAAACCCGGTCTCCTCACCCGCTTGTCCAGGAGTCTTGCATGTGACCCTGGCTGGTTCGAGGGGTGTGGGAAAGGTACTCCACGCTCCTGCCCACGGCAGGGTCAGGCCCTCCTGAAGCCGTACTCGCACTAGAAAGCTCCCCATGTACCTCCTTGGCACGTTTCTGATCGTCACCGCGATTGCGATGGCTCTGCTGGCGGTTGGCAGTTACGCCGTGACGCCCCGGGGCAATCAGGCCGCTCTGCACTACGGGCGCTTTGGCGTGTATGCCACCCTCGGCGCCGTGCTGATGACCTGGACGCTGCTGATCAGCCTGTTCCTCGCCCGCCGCTTCGACATCGAGTATGTCAACAACTACAGTTCACGCGACCTCGACTTCTTCTTCAGCATCGCGGCGAGCTGGGCCGGGCAACCCGGCAGTTTCCTGATCTGGGTGCTGTGGGGCAGCATCGCGTCAACCCTGCTGGTGCGCCGCAGCCGGCACTTCGAGCCGTATGTGCTTGCCGTGGTGATGTTCGTGCAGGCGGTGCTGCTGGTCTTCGTCCTGGCGCTCAATCCGTTCAAACCGCTCCTCGACGCTTCCACCAATCTGCCCCTGGCCCCCACCGACGGGCGCGGGCTGAACCCCCTGTTGCACAACTTCTGGATGATCATCCACCCGCCGGTGCTCTTCGTCGGGTATGCGCTGAGCACCGTGCCCTTCGCCTTTGCTGTCGGCGGGCTGATCCGCCGCGACTACGACACCTGGGTGGTCCGCGCCCTGCCGTGGACGATCGCCGCCTGGGCCTTCCTGGGCCTGGCCCTGCTGCTTGGCGGCTACTGGGCCTACGAAACCCTCGGCTGGGGTGGCTACTGGGGCTGGGACCCGGTGGAGAATTCGTCGCTGGTGCCCTGGCTCATCCTGACGGCGCTGATGCACGGGATGGTGTTGCAGCGTTCCCAGGGCGCCCTGCGCAAAACCAACCTGCTCCTGGCCCTGGCGCTCTACCCGCTGGTCTTCTACGCTACCTTTCTTACCCGCAGCGGGGTCTATGCCAACTTCTCGGTGCACTCGTTCGTGGCCGAGGGGATCTTCGAGGGCCTGGTGGCCTTCCTG
Source organism: Chloroflexaceae bacterium (assembly GCA_034434655.1). Taxonomy (GTDB): domain Bacteria; phylum Chloroflexota; class Chloroflexia; order Chloroflexales; family Chloroflexaceae; genus JACAEO01. The sequence goes on along the minus strand of DAOTYR010000046.1, from coordinate 2,758 downwards.
GCGCTGCTCACCCTCGGGGCGATCGGGGTCCTGGTCTGGCGCTGGCGCGACATTCCCGCGCGCCCGTTGAGCGACAGGTTCTTCTCGCGCGATAGCTTCTTCGTGCTGGCCATACTGTCGCTGGCGGTGGTCGCGCTGCTGGTGGGCATCGGCACCTCGATGCCGGTGATCTCGGCCATTCCCGGCGTTGGCCACACCCTTCAGGGCTGGATGGGGTCGGTCTTTGAGCTTGATGACGGGACGCTGATGAACCCCCAGGCCCGGCCCTTCGAAGACGGGCGCTTCAGTCTGGCCCCCAGTTTCTATCAGCAAACCACGCCGCCCCTGGGGGTGGTGATTGTGGCGCTGATGACGCTCGGGCCGCTGCTGGGCTGGCGTGACACGAACATGCGCCATCTGCTGCGGGCGCTGCGCTGGCCGGCCGTGGCGGCGGTGGCGGCCACCATCGCGGCCATGCTCATCAGCGTGCGCGAGCCGCTGGCGCTTTTCTATGTCGCCGGCGGCGTCTTCGCCGTGGGCACGAACCTGGTGATGATCGCCCGCACGCTCAAAGGCGGCTGGTTGCGCATCGGCGGCTATCTGGCCCATGTCGGCTTCGCGGTGATGCTCATCGGCGTTGTCGCCTCCAGCGCCTACGCCACCCCCGAGACGCGCCTGACCCTGGCCCCCGGCGAGAGCGCGAAACTCTTCGGCTACGAGTTCATCTTTAACGGCTATAAACTCGATGAACAGCAGCACGGCGTGCTCGACTTCACGGTGAGTGATGGCCGGACGTCCTTCAGCGCGCGGCCCTACCTCTACGAGAACCAGCGTATGGGCGCGACGATGACCACCCCGTCGATCCACAGCTTCTTCTGGCACGACCTCTACATCTCCCCCGCCGGCTACGACCCCGAGCGGGACGAGGCCCGCCCCGTTCTGAGCCAGAATGACTCGGCGACGATGGGGCCGTACACGCTGACCTTCCTCGGCTTCAATATTGACCGCGAGGCGATGATGTCGGGAAGCGGCGACCTGCGCGTGGGCGCGCGGGTCAAGGTGCTCTACGAGGGCCAGGAGCGCGAGGTCGAGCCCTATGTGCGGGTGGTGACCGACCCCAACACCGGCCAGCAACAACTCGAGTACGTGCCGGTTGACCTGCCCGGCGGTGCAGGACGGCAGCTTACGTTGGCGTCGCTCGATCCCAACACCCGGCGCGTGCTCCTGCAGGGCAGCGGCCCCGGCCTCGACGATCTGCCGGTCGTGCCGGCCAAAGGCGTGATCGCGGTGAGTGTCAAGCCGCTGGTGGTGCTGGTCTGGGTCGGGGTCAGCATGGGCATTCTGGGCGGGCTGATCGCTCTGGTGCGCCGCTACCTGGAGGGCCAGGCCAGGCTGGCCGGTCTGCGCGCGCGCCTGCCGAAGGGCCTGCCGGCGTTGGGCCTGCGGGCGGGATCGCGGGGCGCGGGCCGTTAGATGGTGCTTGGGCCATGCAAGACCACTATGAGACCCTGCAAGTGCATCCCCGCGCCGATGAGGAGACGATCCAGGCGACCTACGCGCGCCTGCGCGAGCGTTACGACCCGACCCGCCTCGAAGGCAGCGCCGAAGAATTGCAGGAACTGGCGCGCCGCCGCCGCGAGGAGATCGAGCGCGCCTATCTGGTCCTGAGCGACCCGGAGCGGCGACGGCGCTACGATGAGGAACTGGCCGCCCGCCAGGCGACGCTGGCCGAGGAGCGCGCCGCGACGGGCGAGGAAGAACTCGACTATCGCCCCCTGCCCCCGGCCCGCGGGCAGGAGCGCCCGCCGGGCTTCAACGCCCAGCCGACGCGGCGGCCCGGCAGCGTCCCCCGTCGCAGCGGGCGCGCGACCCGGCGCGGCGCGCTGCCGCTCTGGCTCGCCCCGACGCTGATCGTCGCCGTTGCGGTCTTCGCCATCGTGCTGGTCACCCTGGTAACCACCGTCTACGGCCTGCCGCCGACCGCCGCCCCGCTCGGCGGGCCGCAGGCCGCGGGCGCGGGTGCGCCGGTGAACCCCGTCGCGCCTACACCCGACATGATGGCGGTCATCAACCAGTTCGAGGGGCAGATCATCGCGGCGCGGCAGGTGGCCCGGCGGGCGCCGGAGAACCCGAATGCCTGGATCGAACTGGGCAATGCCCTCTACGACAGCGTTGTGGTGGTGCGCGAGCGGCTGGCGAGCGGCGACCAGAATCTGCAAAACATCTACATCGAACGGCTGCCGCGCTGGTTGGAGGCCGCCGACGCCTACCGCAAAGCGACCGAACTGGCGCCTGCCGACCCGGTGGCGCGGGCCGACCTGGCGGCAAGCCTGTGCTTCTACGGCAAGGACACCAACGACCAGAGCTACGTGCGTGAAGGGTTGGCGGAGGCCGAGCGCGCCCTGCGCGACGATCCCCAGGCCGGGCGCGCCCTGCTGAGCAAGGGCCTCTGCCTGGCCTTCAGCGATCCGCCGCAGGTCGCCCAGGCCCTGGAACAGTGGCAGCAACTCATCGTGCTGCCCGGCGCGGAACCGGGGCTGGTGCTGCAGGCGCGGCAACTGGTGGCGGAGTATTCGCGCTAGCCCTGTCCGGCAGGGGTGTGGGGAAACCGGGTTTCCCCACGCCCCCGCCCCGCATGGGTCTGGGGAAACCGGGTTTCCCCACATCCATGCGCAAGGGCTGCGCCCTCCCAAACCCTCCCGTGAACACTTCCGTTCATACCATCAACCCGATCGCCAGCAACGCGCCGAAGACCAGGTGCAGGCGGGCGGACCCGCGC
>DAOTYR010000045.1:0-15749 GCA_034434655.1 Chloroflexaceae bacterium | reverse complement strand
CAGGCTCTCCCACCGGGTGGGGCTATGGGGAACTCGGGTTTCCCCAGCCCCCTGCGTGAGGGCCAGGCCCTCCTGCGGGCGGGGGTATGGGGGAACCTGGTTCCCCAGCCCCCTGCGTGAGGGCCAGGCTCTCCCACCGGGTGGGGCTATGGGGAACTCGGGTTTCCCCAGCCCCCTGCGTGAGGGCCAGGCCCTCCTGCGGGCGGGGGTATGGGGGAACCTGGTTCCCCAGCCCCCTGCGTGAGGGCCAGGCCCTCCTGCGGGCGGGAGTATGGGGGAACCTGGTTCCCCAGCCCCCTGCGTGAGGGCCAGGCCCTCCTGCGGGCGGGGGTATGGGGGAACCTGGTTCCCCCATGTTCACCTCAGCCGTCCATGCGGCTCCGCCGCACACCGACCGGATGAACATACTTCCTGGGAGGGCGCAGCCCTCCCAAACCCTCCCAGGGGCCGGGGCCTGGGTGCGCGGGCCTCCGGCCCGCGTCCGCTGAGGTATGGGGAAACCCGGTTTCCCCACCCCCCTCGCCGAGGGCTTATGTTCACGTTAGGGCCAACATTGGAGAGGTGTGGGAGGCGAGGCCGAACCCTTGTGGAACCATCACGTTGATCCGATCTCATTGCATGGCGCACCGACTATGACTTTCGTCTGGCGCTTCACACCCCTGGGTGAGGCGGCGCTGCTGGCTGAGGCGCTCACCGCCGACCACGAGGCGGCCAATCGGGCGGCCCTTGTGGCCGCCGCCGCCCTCGAAGCCGCGCCCCCGTCCGGCTTCATCGCCGCCACGCCGGCGATCGCTTCGCTGCTGGTATGCTTCGATCCGCTGGTCGCCGACCATGCCGCGATGCGGGCCAGGATGCAGGCCTTGCTGGATGCGCCGCCGCCGTTGCGCGAACGGGGGCGCATGGTGACCGTTCCGGTGACCTATGGCGGCGAGGCCGGCCCCGACCTGGACGATGTGGCGGCGATCCTGGGCATGACGCCCGCCGAGGTGATCGCGGCGCACACCGCCGGCCCGTTCCGGGTGATGATGATCGGCTTCGCCCCGGGGTTTCCCTACATCGGGCCGTTGCCCGCGCGTCTGCGGGTGCCCCGGCGCGCCACGCCCCGCGCCGCCGTGCCGCCCGGGTCAGTGGCGCTCGCGGCGGGGTTGACCGGCATCTACCCGGCGCGGCTCCCCGGTGGCTGGCACCTGATCGGTCGCACCACCCTGCGACTCTTCGATGCCGCCGCCGAGCCGGCGGCGCTGCTGGCGCCAGGCGATCTGGTGCGATTCGTGGCCGATGCTTGACGTGCTTGCCAGTGGCCCGTTGCTGACGGTGCAGGATCTGGGGCGGGCCGCCGCCCGGCGCTACGGCGTGCCCGCCGGGGGCGCGATGGACCGCTTCGCCCTTGTCGCGGCCAACCGCCTGGTGGGCAATCCGCCGGGGGCGGCGGCGCTCGAGGTCACCGCCGGAGGCGCCGAACTGCTCCTGGGCGCTCCGGCGCTGATCGCCGTCACCGGCGCCGATCTGGGCGCCCGCTGCGATGAGCGGCCCCTGCCCCGCTGGATGGCCGTTCGCGTCGGGCGCGGGGGGCGTATCCGTTTCGCCGGGCGCTCCGGGGAGTGGGGGGCGCGGGCCTACCTGGCCATCGCCGGAGGCATTGCCGCGCCCGCAGTGCTCGGCAGCCGCGCCACCGACCTCGCCGGCGGGTTCGGCGGGCTGACGGGCCGCGCCCTCCGCTCAGGGGATCGCCTGCCGATCGGCCCGCCGCCGCCCCTGGCTGAACCGGGGCGCTACTGGCCCCCCGCGCTGCGCCCGCCCTACGGCCCGACCCCGACGCTGCGGCTGCTCCCCGGGCCGCACATCGGCGGTTTCGCCCCGGAGACCCTGGAGTTGCTCACCACGCGGAACTGGCGGGTCGGCGCGACCTCCAACCGCATGGGCTACCGGCTGGAGGGGCCGCCCCTGACGGCCCCGTGCCCCTTCGATCTGCCCTCCCTCGGGGTCGTCCCCGGCGTCGTCCAGGTCCCGCCCGATGGCAGACCGATTTTGCTCATGGCCGACGCGCAGACCACGGGGGGCTACCCGGTCATTGGCACGGTGATCGGCGCCGATCTGCCCCTGGCGGCGCAACTGCTCCCCGGCGACGCCTTGCGCCTGGTGCTGACCACACTGGAGGAAGCCCTGGCCGCCCATCGCGCCCTCGTGGCCAGGCTGGAGCAGCCGCTTGAGGCCGACGAGGGCGACCTGCTGGCGGCCATGGCGGGAGGGTAGGCAATTGTGTTTCCAGGTTACCCCAACGGTTATTCGCGCTGAGGTGACCATCGTTCGCCGCGTTCAGCCTCCCTCCCAGCCTCCTCCCGCTGGGGGGAGGCGCCGGGTGCCCGCCCCCAGTGGGGGAGGGTCCGGGAGGGGGCCGGCGCCGCGCCCGCGGCGCGGGCGGGACGCCCGCGCTCCCAGGTCATGGTCATCGCGGCGGTGTGCGCCATGCGCATGACCGTCTACCGTGAACATAGGCTGCTGGGGCAGGGGACTGGGGAAACCGGGTTTCCCCAGTCTCCCACCCGCGGGAGGGTGTGGGCGGGCGTAGCCCGTGCGCAGGGGACTGGGGAAACCGGGTTTCCCCAGTCCCCCACCCGGTGGGAGGGTGTGGGCGGGTGCAGCCCGTGCGCAGGGGGCTGAGGAAACCGGGTTTCCCCACGCCCCCACCCGGTGGGAGGGTGGGGGCGGGTGCAGCCCGTGCGCAGGGGGCTGAGGAAACCGGGTTTCCCCACGCCCCCACCCGGTGGGAGGGTGGGGGCGGGCTACGCCCTCAAGCAGGGGTATATAGTTGCGGATCAGGTCCGCACGCCGATCAAGACATTGCTCACCACCAGCACCAGCAGCGCGCCCAGCGAGGCCAGCGGCGTCCAGCGCCCCAGGCCCCGCAGGGGGTTGCGTCCCCCAACGGCCATGTGCGCCAGCCCGGCGGCCAGAATCCCGATGATCGGGTGCAGGATGAAGGGGAGGCTCAAATAGCGCGCCTGGGCCGCGCCTGAGGTGTTGAACAGCAGAAATATCCAGAAGATGATGCCAAGCCCGGCTTGAAGATCCACCAGCACGGGAAACACCCGGGTGAGCGGATTGCGGGGCGCGTCGGGCCGGTAGGTGACAACCAGATAGATCGCCATGGCCACAATGGCCAGCGGCAGGATCATTTCGCCGAGGACGCGGTGGATCTGGAACACGATGCTGAATACAGGACTCATAATCAGGCGCTCTCTTTCCAGGGTTGATACCAGGACGAGACTGCTTCTAGGAGGCTCGGAGGGTGGCGTCCCTCCGCAAGCCTCTGTGGGGCCTTCGGCCCCTACCCCCACTGAGACGCGGTCGCGTTGTAGTACTTATTGGCTATGCTCACGGGGGGCATGGTAACGAACTCGTTACGTGCCCAACGTATGCTTCACGCGTATGATAACACCGGTGAGCGCGCCGCGTGTGGCGGCGAGAGAGGAAAAGACCATGGCTACGCGCAGGGTCGAGTCCTTCTTGCTCCGTATTGTCGTCTCCGAGGATCACCCATCGGTCCCGGAGCGCTGGCGGGGCAGGATCCAGCATATTGCTACCGGCGCCGAACGGCAGATTGATGAACTGGCGCAGGTGGTAGCCTTTATCAACACCCACCTCTACGCTCCGGCTGAGCCGGACCCCTCGAATACGGTTGAGACACCCGGCTTTTCCACCTTCCCCCAGCGCTGACCAGGAACGGTCGCGCGGGGAAACCTCGGGCAGGGCCAGGTACGCCTGGCCCTGCCAGGCGCGCCCAGAGAACTTCTCTTCGCGGGGCGCCTACGGCGCCGGAAGGTTCCCGCGAATCTTCTGATAGATTGCCACCGTCTCGGGGAGGGGCTCGACGCCGAGTTCCTGGTGCAGCGCGGCCACGCAGCGGTTGTAGAGGCGCAGCGCCGTGCTGCGTTCGCCGAGGATGCCGTAGGCGCGCATCAACAATTGGTACGCCTCCTCCTGGGCCTGGTCATACTCCAGCACGCGCCAGGCCAGACCGATGGCCTCGTGCGGGTTGCCATCTTCGAGCAGCAGGTTGCCCAGGCGCAGCGACGCCTCGGTGAAGAGCAGTTCCAGGCGTTCCCGCTCGACCACCGACCAGTCCTCATAGAGACAGTCGGGCAAGAACGGGCCGTTATAGAGGCTGATCGCCTGGCGAAAGCGGGCGATAGCCTCGGCGCGTTGCCCCCGTTGCAGGGCAGCGCGCCCCTGCTCCACCGCATTAGAGAACTCCGCGGCGTCGTAGCCGTGGTCGCTTTCGACGTTGAAGCCGTAGGTGTCGCCCTGTTGCAGAATATAGTACATTGGCGCGCCCTCGGGCCGGTTGGGTTCGATCGCCTTGGTCAGCCGGCTGAGGGTGACGCGGAGGTTATTGGCCGCGGCTTCGGTGTCGAGTCCGGGCCAGAGCATATCCATGATCCGGTCGCGGGGCAACATGCGCCCGCGTTCGACCAGCAACAGTTGCAGCAACTGGCGCGCCTTGACACTGCGCCAGTCGCGGTCACGGATCTCGACATCGCCGCGCCAGACGCCGAAGGCCCCCAGGGTGCGCACGTTGAGGCGATACGCAGGGCGATACACCAGGCGTTCCAGGGCGCTCTCGGCGGCGCTACGCACATCGGGATGGCGGTCCTTGAGCATGGTGCGCAGGGTGGCGTAGGCCTGCGCGGCGCCCAGGTCGCCCAGGAGCGCGGCGACGCGGGCGCGGATTGCCGGAGCGCTATGGCTGGAAAGCACCCGCAACAGCAGCGCCGGCGCGGACCGGGGGAGTTGGCAGCGCAGCACCTCGCCGACCGCCACGGGCGCCAGGTCATGTTCGATGGCGCTGGCGACGGCCTGTTCAACCACGCTCTGCGGCAAGCCGGGCAAAAAGCCGAAGCGGTGGCGCTCACACACGTCCCAGCCGGCCCGCAGCGCTTGCAGCGAGGCCTCGGGGTTGCCGAGGCGTTGTTCGAGCGCCGCCCGATAGATCTGGACCGAGGCCAGGAACAGGCCATCGCCGCGGGCCAGCATCTCGCCGGCAAGTTCGGCGGCCAGGTTGGCGGCTCGTTCGGTTTCGCCGCCTTCGCCGAGCACCACCAGCAGGTAGAGTTGGAGCCACAGATCGTGGGTGCTCTGGGCAGGCGGCGCAAGGTCGCCTGGCGTCTGGACCCGGTTTGTCGCCGCGGCCAGGGCGGGATCGGCGCCCACGGCGCGCGAGCGCCGCGCCAGGTCGAGGGCCGCGGCGGTCGCAGCGGCGTCCTGCCTGCTACGGTGAGCCAGGTAGGCGTCAATCACCTGGGTGCGGGTGAGGAGGGCGGCCGAGCCGCTGGCATTGGCAATGCTCCGCGCCCGCGAGAGGTACGTGATCGCTTCTTCCGTTTCGCCCTGTTCGGCCAGCAGGAGGGCCAGGAAGGCCGCGCTCACGCCGATGACGCTCTGCTGCTCATAGACGCTCAGGCGGCGATAGGCGTCGAGCGCCACGAACACCGCCTCGCTGACCTGGCCCTGCTGGTACAGCGCCAGGGCCTTGAGCAGCAGGAGATTCTGATGCAAGCGGTCGTCGCGCTCTACCTGGGGCATCTCCAGCGCCTGACCGATGGCGGTGAGCGCCGCTTCCGGATAGCCCTGTTGCGTATGGATCGAGCTGACGATCATAGCCAGCAACCACTGCCAGAAGACGCTGCGCGGATGGCGCGCGGCGTGGGCGGCGACGCGCAGGGCGGCGGCGTAGCGGCCGCGGCTGTAGAGCAACGCGGCGGTCGAGGCCAGGGCGGCGCCCCTGGCCCACGTGTCGCGCACGCGATTGGCGGCGTGTACGGCGCGCACGCAGACCCTGGCGAAGTCGGCGGGGCGTCCCTCCCAGAAGATCAGCGCGGCCACGTCGCTGAGGGCGCGCAGTTCGCGTTGATAATTGCCGTCGCGGCTGTAGAGTTCGGCGGCGCGGCTGATCGCCTGCAGCGCCTGATCGGGATGCGAGGCGGCCATGCTCCAGCCCCACATGTGCAACAACTCCGCGTCGCGCTCGCGGCGCTCGGCGGGCAGGCTCTCGAGCCAGGCGCGAATACTGTCGCGCTGGGGGCTTTCGATCAGCGGCCAGGCCCGGCGGCGCAAGGCCCCGGCTATGGCCTCGTCATCGCCGGCGGCGCTGTAGTGCGCCATCGCCACTTCAAGCCGGCCCCGTCGCTCGAAGGCCGCGCCGTAGCGCGTGTGCAGTTCCACCAGCGCCTGGGCGTCAAGGGTGCGGAGCGCGCGCTCGCGCAACAGCCGGCTCCACAAGGGGTGGAACCGGTAACTCGGCACGCCGCTTTCCCCCGTATCAACCAGCGAGATCGGCAGACCCAGTTGCACACAGCGGTTGATCAGCGCCTCTGCGTCGGGGCGCCCCAGCGCTTCGGCGATCAGGGGCGCGTCGAACTGATCGGTCAGCGCGGCCTGGCCGAGAAACGCCAGCAGATCCGGCGGCAGGTTCGCCAGCACCTCCGAGGCCAGATAGTCGAACAGGCTGCGCTCGCTGCTGTCGAGGGTCTCCAGGTAGGCGCGGCGCTGTTCAGGCGCGAGGCGCGCCAGGGCCCGGGCGGCGAGTTGCACGCTGAGCACCCAGCCCTCGGTGCGCCGGAGCAGCAGATCAAGTTCCTCGGCGGGGAGGCGCACCCCCGCGCGGGCGAGCAGTTCGGCCGCCTCCTCGCGGGTCAGCGACAGGTCGCCTTGTTCGACCTCCACCAGCGCCCCCTCGGCGCGCAGGCGCGGAAGGGGCGCGATGTCAATCGGGCGCCGCGAGGCCAGAATGACGTGCAGCGTAGGTGGCGCGGCCCGCAGGAGGTAGCCGATCAGCGCCGTGGTGATCGGCCCGTCGCTGATCAGGTGCACATCGTCGATGATCAAGAACGTTGGCGTGATCAGGGCCGTCTGCAGTTCGCTGAGCAGCGCGCCGGCGACTACGGGCCAGTCGCGTTCGAGATCGGCGGCCGAGTGGATCACGCGCCACGACTCCTCACCCACCTCAGGCAAATGGCGCTGGAAGGCGCGCACCAGGTAGGCCAGCAAGAGCGAAGGGGCCTGATCCTCGGCATCGAGCCCGAGCCAGAGCACATGCGCGCCGGTGCGCTGCAATTCGTCGGCCCATTGGGTCAGCAAGGTGGTTTTGCCATACCCCGCCGGAGCGACCACCAGCGTCACGGGCCGCAGACGCACTTCGGCCAGCAGCGCCTGAAGATCGGGCCGTAGCAGGGTTTCGCTGCGCGGCGCCGGCGGCGCCAGTTTCAGCGGGAGCAGTGCCGGCCCCGGTTGTGATGCGGATCGAACAGTGGCTACCTGGGTCATACGCTTCGCTCCACGGATCAGCCACTAAGACGAGACCCCGTCTCGGCGAGGGGCGGGGGCCGCCGGCCCGCGAGTTCCCCCCTTTCGCGGCGGCGCGGTGTCGCCCCGCCGCAGCGGAAGGGCTTTGCCTCTTCGGTCCTGCTTAAGACGAAGCCGCGTTGCAAGCCTCAGGCATGGTTTCGCTGCGCGGCCTTGCCCGTACTCGGGTGGGGGAGGCGCGGCGGGCCTGTCCCGCCACGCTCCCGCTGGTCCATCCGTGGCGGGGGCTGCGCCTCCCCGTGTCCCTCCAATGAAAACGGAGGGATGAACCATGGCTACTACTTAGGATCGTCGTAGCGCTCGAATCTTCCACTATTGTAAAGCACAAATATACTTGCGCGTCCAACAGATCGGTAGATCGGCGTGTATATCATAGCACCCTGCTCAAAGAATTGAATAACCCCCGGCGTCTCACCGTCTAACACGATCTCCGGGCTTGTCCACGCCCCCAGGGCTTCGCGGACCCCGGGCCGGTAGAAATAGACGCGCCCGAAGCCGCGCACGGGCTGGTTCGGATCGGGGCCGGGCGTTGGCGCGGGCCCCAGGTCGGCCACGGCCGCGGGTGAGAGCGCCTGGTACGGGCCTTGCTCAAGCCCTTCGAACACGAAGATGTAATCGCGCCAGCGGGTGCGATTGGTCAAATCCCAGTACACCATCGTCCCGCCCTCGAAGAATTGCACCGATCCCTTGCCGGGGCTTTCCGCGACCAGCGGGCATCCCAGGCCGACCCGGACGTTGACGTTCTCCCTGAACAGGCGCCCGAAACCGCCGGCCAGCAATTCATCGGGGCAGGCGGCTACCTCGGTGACCGTGGGGGTCACGGTGGGGCCAGGCGTCGGGGAGGGACTGGGCGTGGCCGTGGGCGCCTCGGTGGGGCCGGGCGTCGGGGAGGGACTGGGCGTGGCCGTGGGCGCCTCCGTAGGTGTGACTTCCGGCGTCGCCGTGGGCCCGCGGCTGGCCGTCGGCGTCGGGGTCGCGCTTGCCGTCGCCGTGGCCTCGATGACCACGGGTAGAGTTGCCGTGGGCGGCTCATTGGTAGGAGCGGGCGTCTCGGAGGGGGTCGCGCTGGGAAGCGGGGGGAGGGTGGTGGAAGGCGGCGGCGGAGGCGGCGTCACACCGCCCCCGGGGCCGCGTCCAGCCACGAGCCAGCCCAGGGTCAGCGCCAGCCCGCCCAGTGCCAGTGCCGCTGCCACCACCGCGAGCCACGGGCCGGAGCGCATGCCGCGCCGTGGGGGTGCCCCCGGTCCTGGCGTCGTCACGGTCGTGGCGCCCGGCGCCGGAGCAGCCAGGAAGGGCGTCTGGCCTGCGGGCGCCGCGCCGGCCAGCGCCAGGGCCGGCGTGGGGCCAGGCAGGGTTGCCGCGCCGGCGCCCTGGGCCACCAGCCGCAGATCACGCACAAAGGCTCCGGCGCTCTGGTACCGATCGTTCGGGTCGCGCGCGGTTGCGCGGGCAAGCACCGCGTCGAGACCCGGGGGCAGGGCCGGATTGAGCCGCGAAGGCGGGGTGAGGTGCCCGTGGAGATGGCCGAGCAGCACGTCCTGGACGCTGCCATCGAACGCCCGGCGCCCCGTCAGGGCGCGGTAGGCCAGCATGCCCAGAGCGTACACGTCGCTCGGCGGGCCGACCGGGCCTCCGGCGATCTGTTCGGGGGCCATGTAGTCGGGCGTGCCGATCAGGGCGCCCGTGGTTGTCAACCCGGGTGCGGCGAGTTGCTTGGCGATCCCGAAATCGGTCAACAACACTCCTGGCCCCTCGGCGGCATCGCTGAGAAAGATGTTGCCCGGCTTGACGTCCCGGTGTATCACCCCCCGCCCATGGGCGTAATCGAGCGCCTCCGCTACCGGCGCCAGTACGTCGAGCACTTCGTCCAGGCGCAACGTGCCGCTCTCCTGGAGCCGGTCCTGCAGGGTCCGGCCGGTCAGCAACTGCATGGCGATAAAGGCCATGCCCTCTTGCTCGCCCACGTCGTAAACGGCTACGATGTGCGGATGGGCCAGCGAGGCGGCCGTGACGGCCTCGCGTTTGAAACGCTCCACCACGGCGGGGTCGTCGCTGTAGTGGGGATAGAGGATCTTCAGCGCCACGTCACGCTGCAGCACGGTGTCGGCAGCCCGATAGACCGCGGCCATTCCGCCCCGGCCAAGCAACTCCTTGATATAATAGCGACCGAGACGCTGATGGATGAGGGAACGTACCATGGGTGGCGTGCGACCTGCCGATCCGGGCGCATTAGAGCTATTGTAACATACGCTTTGCCTTCGGCAAGGTATGTCACGCGTCCAATGAAATTCGTTTCTGGGATGCCCACAGGTTCTCTACCGAGCGGGGAGGCGAAGCCTTCCCGTATCCCTCCACCGCGTAAGTCCTGTACCAACGTCACATTCTCATGAATCAAACGCTACGCACCCGGCTTCTGGCGGCGGGGCCGCCACTGCGCGATCTGGCCGCGGGACGCATCGGCCCGGCGCTGCCGGCCGCCCTGACCGCCGCGCTACGCCTCACGCGGGCCGAGCGTGACCGGCTGGTGATCTTCGATCCGGCGCTCGCGCCACTGATCCGCCCGCTGAGCGACGCGGACGACCTGGCCCCCTGGCACGTCGGCGCCACCGGGCGCTGGATCATTGCCGTGCCGGCATCCCGCGCCGCCGATCTCCCGGCGCGGCACCCGCAGCTCGCCCGGCATCTGGCAAGCCTGCCCGCGCCCCCTGCTGGCGCGCCTGCCCAACCCTGGTGGGCCCTGCCGGCAGCCTGGGAGCGCCCGCCCGAAGCGCCGCGGATCATCATCGGTGGCGCGCTGGTGGCCTGGGACGAAGCGACCGGTCTGGTCGGCGGCGCGGCGACGGTGATCGCCGCGGCCGATCCCTACTGGCTCGCGGTGCTGGCCTCCGCCGTGGGGCGCTCGCTGCTGGCCGCGGGCGTCGCGGTGGAGGACATGCCTATTCCCGACGCTCCTGGCCCGGCGCGGGCCAACCTGGCGGGCCTGGCGCTGAGCGCGGCTATGCTGGCCACCCGGCGGGACGAACTGGAGCGCGCCGTCACGCGACGCCTCGTTGCCGACTTCGGGCCGCCCGGCGCCCAGCCGGGGCCGCGGTTGCGCCGGTGGTGGGAACTGAGCTTCGCCGAGTTGCACGCGGCAGTGAATGAGGAACTGCACAACGATATTCCCGAGCGTTATCGCCCCACCTGGGCCGAGATCCACGCCGATGAGCAAGCTACCCACGCCGACGCCTCCGCCCGCCTGGCCGACCTGGAACGAGCCATCGATACGCAGGTGGCGGCGCTCTTTGGGGTGGAGGGGGAAGCTCTCTAGCGGGATGGGCGAATACGCGGGCGGGGGCGTGGGGAAACCCGGTTTCCCCATACCCCGCTCCGAGGACCTATGTTCACGTGAGTATCCTATCAGCACCATGCCAGGCGACCCGTGCTATACTTGGGCCGTTTCAACAAGAGAACTACCCACCCCAACCAGGGTGGCGCGTGACCGTTCACACCCGGGGTCATCCACGAACCTGCGAGCGAGGGCGTTCCGCCCTCGTCGCGGAGACGCGGACAAGCCGCCCGCGATCCCGGGAGCCATGGGAACACGTACGGTGGCGAACCACCGGGTCGGCGATTGGGAAGCATGTTCAGAGAACGTAAGATCAGACGCACCTACGGCGGACACCCGGTTCCGCGGCGGCCAGCCTATCCCCGGCTCCTCGGGCGCCGCCCGGCGCCCGCAATCAAGGCGACCGGCATTGCGGCGAAGTTCGTTCTCGCCCTGCTCATTGGCGCGCTGGCAGTGATCGTGGGCATCGGGGGCGCGGCCTACGCGGCCTATGCGAGCATCGCGGCGAGCCTCACACCGCGGCTCCAGGCCCTGGAAAACCGCCAGTTGTTCCAGTCGTCGCGGATCTATGATCGTAACGGCGTGCTGCTCTACGAGTTCTTCGACGCCGGCAAACGCACCAAGGTCTCGATTGACGAGATCTCACCGTTGCTGATCCAGGCGACGATTGCCATCGAAGATAAGACCTTCTACTCCAACCCCGGCATCGACTTCCGCGGCATCATGCGCACCCTGATCAGCAGCCTGCAAGCGGGTGAAGAGACCGGCGGGGCCTCGACCATCACCCAGCAGGTGATCAAAAACAGCGTGCTCACCGATGAAGAGCGCGCGCCCGAGCGGCGCTATGAGCGCAAGCTCAAAGAGATTATCCTGGCGCAGGAGCTTGACAAGCTCTACACCAAAGATCAGATTCTCGAATTGTACCTGAACGAGAACTTCTACGGCAATCTGGCCTACGGCATCGAGGCCGCCAGCGAGGTCTACTTCGGGGTGCGCGCGCGCGATCTCAACCTGAACCAGGCCTCGCTCCTGGCCGGGTTGCCGCAGTTGCCGAGCGTGTACAACCCGATCAACTACCTGGAGCGCGACGCGCAGGGCGGCTACCTCCCCGGCGTGGCGGTGGGCCGGGGCTGGCTGGACGCCGACTACACCCTTCCGGAGGGCGCTCCCGCGCCCCGGCGGCGACAGGTGGCCGTGCTGCGGCGCATGGTCGAAGATGGCTACGTGAGCGAGGCCGCGGCCCGCGCGGCCCTGGCCGAGCCGCTGCGCTTCGCGCCGCAAGAGGTTCCGCTGAACGCGCCCCACTTTGTCTTCTACGTGCGCGATCTGCTGCAAGAACGGTATGGCCAGGAAACGCTCTTCGGCGGAGGGTTGCGTATCACCACCACCCTCGATCTGAATTTGCAACGGATGGTGCAGCAAAAGGCCTACGAACGTATCAGCGAACTCCGGGCCCGCAATATTCATAACGCGGCCGTGGTGGTGATGCAACCCAATACCGGCCAGATCCTGGCCATGGTCGGCAGCATTGATTACAACGCCATCGAACCCACCTCCACCCCCGGTGAAACCGGCAACGTCCTCGATGGGCAGGTGAACGTGACCACGCGCGAACGGCAACCCGGTTCGGCGTTGAAGCCCTTCACCTACCTGGCGGCCATGGAGCGCGGCATGACCCCTGAGACGGTGATCTGGGACGTGCCGACCGAATTTCCCACCGGCAACGCCGGCTTTGACGAGTGGTACGCGCCGCAAAATTACAACGGGCGCTTCAATGGTCCGGTGCGGATGCGCACCGCTCTGGCCAACTCGCTGAACATCCCCGCCGTCAAGGCCCTCAGGTTCGCCGGCGTGCAGGAGACGCTTGACCTCCTCGACCGCGTGGGCATCAAGTCTGGTTTGAAGCGGGGCAAGGACTTTTACGGGCTGTCGTTGACCCTCGGCGGCGGCGAGGTGACCCCGCTGGAACTCACCACGGCCTACAACACTCTCGCCAGCGGCGGGCGCTACTATCCGCCGGTGGCGGTGCTGCAGATCACCGATGGCGAGGGCCGCCCGCTCGACGCGTTCACGCCCCGCCGGGGCGAACAGGTGGTTGATCCGGCCCTGGTGGCGATTATCAGCGACATGCTGAGTGATGACCGGGCGCGGCAGGCCATCTGGGGCCTGAACAGCCCGCTCAAACTCTCGCTGCCCGCAGCGGTGAAAACCGGCACCACCAACGACTGGCGCGATGCCTGGGCCGCTGGCTACACGCCCTTCGTCACCGTCGGCGTCTGGACGGGGAACAACAACAATGAGCCGACTGCCAGGGTCGAAAGCCTCACCGGAGGCGGCATCATCTGGCGCAATGTCATGGAGGAACTCTTTGCCTGGATCAGAGACGATCCGCGCTACCGGGCCTTGTTTGCTGCTCCATTTCCTGATAGCGTGATCCCGACCGAGTTCCGTCTGCCCGAGGACGGCAGCGTGCAGCGCCGCCCGATCTGCGCCTTGCCTGGCCCCTACGGCGGCTACAGCGAGGAGTTGTTCACCCGCTCCATGCTCACGGCGATGATCACCCCCACGCCGGAGCGGGTCTTCGGCGCCCCCATCGCGCCCACCGGCGCCCCGTCCGCCGCTTCCGATCCGGATCGGTTGCTCGCTGGCTTGAAAGTGCCCTGCAATGCCTTTCAGCGCGTCACGGTGGTGCGCATCCCCGACCCGCAGGAGTGGGGGCGCGACGGCCAGTTCATCGGCCGCGGCGCGACGCTGCCCGAAGGCGCCGAAGAGGGAGCGATGGACGCCTCTGCCGACCGTTTCTGCCGCCCGGTAGACGGGGTGAGCTACCCCCCGGAACTGGAGCGCAGTCTGGTCATCTGGAAGTTGCCGCCACCCGATCCGGATATGCGCGAGCGTTTCACCTGGCAGGGGGGCAGTGTGTCGGCGATGCGCGTCGAGACGCTTCCCGCGTGCGACCCGGCGATGTTTGCGCCACCCGTGCCCGTGCCGCCGGTGGCCGGAGCGATTATGATGCCCGACCTCAAGCGTCTTGGCGAGAATCAGGCCCGTGGATTGCTCACCGCCCTGGGGGTGGATGCGGCGAGCATCTACATTGACTACCAGACGCGCTCCCGCATCCCCGATGTGTTTGATCAGTTCGCGCCCTACGCCGTCGTCAGCACCCTGCCGGCTGCCGGCGACTGGATCATCCCCGGCACGACGGTAATCCTCGGCGTGCGCGCCCCCGAGTCGCCGGACCAGCCGCCGCCTGGCGCCCAACCGGCGCCTCCCGAAGCGCCCGCGCCCCAGCCGACGGCGCCCCCCCCGCAACCAACCGTAGAGCCGGCGCCGCAGGTTCCCACCCCTGCCCAGCCACAGCCAGGGTTGCCGCTCCCGCCTGGCCTGCCCCAGCCCATACCACCGGGCAACAATCCGTAACCTGAGGTTGGGAGGGGGGCTGAAGCGCCGCGTTCGCTTATTTGAAGGTATTGCTCCCAGACACCCTCTTCCCCGACCGGGCGTGTAACGCGACCTGCCGGATCTCCTAATTGATCGTTTCCGTGCTGCTGGTGCAGAGGTAGATCACCCGCTCGCCGATGTTCGTGGCGCGGTCGGCGCTGCGTTCCAGCGCATGGACCACTTCGATCAGGTCAATGACCGCCTCGAGTTGCTCGGGTCTGGCCCGGGCCTCGGCGATGAGGCGCTCGCGAAGGCGATCCTCCAATTCATCAACGCGCTCGTCGGTAGCGGAGAGACTGTGGGCCAGATCGGTGTCCTGGCGCAGAAAGGCCTCCAGGCTGGTGTTAATCATCTGAATGGCCAGCGTCGCCATCTCGTTGATCTGGGGGGGCGGGAGCAGCAGGGAGGGCCGGCGCACCGCCCGGCGCACGCGGCGGGCGATGCTGTTGGCATAATCGCCGATGCGTTCAAGCTCGCCGGCGATGGCAGTCACGGTGGTGATCAGCCGCAGATCACTGGCCACGATCGGCTGCTGGGTGGCGAGCAGGCGGATGGTGCGCTCTTCCAGGTCGCGCCAGGCGGCGTCAATCTTCGGGTCGTCTCCGGTAACACGGGCCGCTTCCAACGCGTCCCACGTCTCCAGGGCGTGCAGCGCGTGGAGCAGCGCCTGCTCGACCATGCTCCCCATGCGCAACAGATCTTCGCGCAGGCTGTTGATCTGGCGCGCGTAGCGTTCGCGTAGCATGGGCCTTTCCTTTCTAACGTGAAAATGGGGGAACCAGGTTCCCACATACCCCCGCCCGCGGGAGGGCCAGGCCCTCAAGCCGGGGGATGGGGAAACCGGGTTTCCCCATCCCCGCCCGCGGGAGGGTTTGGGAGGGCGCAGCCCTCCCAGGAACAACCGTATGTTCATTGCGGCGTGGTGCGGTGGAGCCGCATGGACGGCTGAGGTGACCATCGTGCGCCGCGTTCAGCCCCCCTCCCAGCCTCCCCCCGCTGGGGGGAGGAGCCGGGTGCCCGCCCCCAGTGGGGGAGGGCTGGGGAGGGGGGCAGTCACCTACGTTGCAACGGATTGCCACTTGAGCAGGGGTATGGGGAAACCTGGTTTCCCCATACCCTCGTCCACGGGAGAGTGAGGGCGCAGCCCTCGAGCAGGGGTGTGGGGAAACCTGGTTTCCCCATCCTCTCCCCCCGCGGGAGGGTCTGGGCGGGCGCCGCCCTCAAGCAGGGGGCTGGGGAAACTCGGTTTCCCCATAACTCCACCCGGTGGGAGGGTCTGGGAGGGCTGCGCCCTCCCAAGAAATCGCGGGGTTGTGCGCCAATAGTCTCCTGGAGCAGGAGGATGGGGAAACCTGGTTTCCCCCCATCCCCTCACCAATCTGTCGTTCCCCGCCCGCGGCGGTGGCACGCCCTGGCGCAGCCGGCAAGAGTCTGCCGCCGCGGGCCGAACGCGGGGCGCGAGGAGGCAGCTCCCGTGCCCATCCACGTCTTGTAAAGTATAAGCGCCATCCCTCGGTTCGCTCATTTTCGTAGAGGGCTTCCTGAAGCCATGAAATGACCGCGTCCTGACTGTGCAGTTCATTATTTGTCAAATTGCGGATCGCATCAGGAAGCCATC
>DAOTYR010000044.1:0-8132 GCA_034434655.1 Chloroflexaceae bacterium | reverse complement strand
TCTGCAAGGTCGATCCTCCGTCACTCAGACCCATTGATGCGCGTGAGCCACGAGCGTTCTTCACCGACTTAGAGCCGCGGGACTTCGATGGCCAGTTTGAGTGGCAACCACGGGCAACACGTCCGTCGCTCGGCATTCGTCAACCACAAACATCGATTACGGTTGGCAATTGCTCCCTCGCTACCCTCTATGACGATATTGTCTCAATCAATGATAACGGCGGGACAGGCGGCTTTGACTTCCGTCCTGCGCGTGTCTACGGAAAGCAAAAGAAGGGGGCTTACGCTGTCATTGCTGATGATTCCCAGGAAGGTAAAGCAGTGACTGTGTATGGGAACACTGTACGGGTAGCCTTGCTATCTCGCCGAAAGACCGATGTGCTGTTGATCAATGTTGATCGCTGGCCAGATGGTGTATTCGCTGACCCGACGACGGTTGAGGGGCGTGCCGCCTGGTACTCCTTTGCCTTCTGGCTGCGCATGGCGGCGGGGGCGCATGTGGATGTCGATCCACAGGAGTTGCAGGCAGGTTTTCGCTCATTGCCCGGACAGAATTCCTTCCCCGTGGTTGGTCAGGCTTTCCTTAGCGATAATCTCGAAAACGGCGCTGGCTACTGCCGCTTCCTGGGGCAGGCTTCGGAGTATGCTCAATTGCTGACCCAGGCCGATCCATCTGTCTCAGGGTCTCTCGCTGACAAGTGGCTTCATTCAAGTGAACACGCCAACTGTGACACTTCGTGCAACTTGTGTTTGCGAGATTTCTACAACCTGCCCTACCATGGATTGTTGGACTGGCGACTCGCACTAGATATGGCTCGTCTGGCTGCTTCAGAGCTTGCTGCGGTGGATCTGGTGACGCAGTGGGGGTCAACGTCGAACCCATGGATAACCCTGACCTCGGCGCCACATGCTGCTGTGCCAGCGACAATGCGGAGCCTTGGCTACAAGGTTACCGAGGTATTTGGATCACTCCAGGGCTTCGTACACACGAAAAAGAACGTTGTCGTAATTCAACGGCATCCGCTCTGGAATGATCAGCACCCGGAATGGCGGAAAGCAGCGCAGGAGGCTCAGTCCAGATACCCTCATGCCAGTATTAAGAGTATGAATCCCTTTCGTGTTCTGCGACGACCAGCGGATTATGTTTGAGGAGAAAAGGTGAATCTCCCCAAGCTATGCTTCTCTCTCAGGAGGCGGCTCCTCTGTAGCTTGTGCGTAAGGCATGTTTCAGAATCAGGCGTTTCAGTATGACAGTTTAACCTACCCCGTCTTCGATTACGCGAAACCGCTTGCCGCATCAGGACGTTCTAAGGCAATCCCGGTGTCTGGATGAACTGTCAATCGATTTTGAAACATGCCTGAGGTGTGGTAGACTATCCTACAGCGCGAGTGGCGGGTCAGAGGGCCGGAAGCAACGATTTGCAAACCTCCCTCTAATGGGCACGCAAAGAACCGCACAGCGAAATCATATTCTGGCAACAACTATGGCCGTCGAGTTCGTGAAATGCCCCACTTGCAAGCAGAAACTCGCCATCATGGACTATGTGACCGAAGGGATGCTGGTGGTGTGCGCCAATCCAGATTGCGGCACCAGCCTGCGCATTGTCGGGCGGCGACCGTTGCGGGTGGAGGCGGTGCCCGAGGAGGAGACCTATACGCCCGATTATCGCCCCGAGTCCTATGGCTGATGGCGCCCTGCCTGACGTTGGGGGAACCAGGTTCCCCCATACCCCCGTTTGCATCGGGTGATGGTTCGTAGGAGAGGACCGGTTGCAACGTTCTGCCCCCCTCCCAGCCTCCCCCCGCTGGGGGGAGGAGCCGGGTTCCCGCCCCCAGCGGGGGAGGGTTTGGGAGGGCAAAGCCCTCCCAAGAACAATTTATTTTCATTCCGTCGGTGTGCGGCGGAGCCGCATGGATGGCTGACATGAACATAGGCCCTCGGAGCGGGGTATGGGGAAACCAGGTTTCCCCATACCCCCACCCGGTGGGAGAGTGTGGGCGGGCGCAGCCCGCGCGCAGGGGTCTGGGGCAACCCGGTTGCCCCATCCGCTCACCCGCTGGCAGGGTTGGGGCGGGCGCGGCCCGCGCACCCAGGCCCCGCCCGCGGGAGGGTTTGGGAGGGCGCAGCCCTCCCAAGAACAATCGTATGTTCATCCCGTTGGCGCGCGGCGCAGCCGCGTGGATGGCTGAGGGGAGAATGGCTCGGCAATGGCTGCTGCTGCTGGCCGCGACCCTGCTGCTCGCCGGGT
This sequence comes from Chloroflexaceae bacterium, assembly GCA_034434655.1. Taxonomy (GTDB): domain Bacteria; phylum Chloroflexota; class Chloroflexia; order Chloroflexales; family Chloroflexaceae; genus JACAEO01. The sequence goes on along the minus strand of DAOTYR010000044.1, from coordinate 5,884 downwards.
GTTTGCAGATCAGCGGCGAGGCGACGACGATCGCTCTTGGGCCGGACGGCGGCAATGTGAGCACCAGCTTCGTCGGCGCCGAGGGCAGCGCCGAGCGTACCTTGACCCTGGATCGTCCCGGGGTGGTGGCGCAGGTGATTGTCATGATCGAGGTGCGCTCGGGGGATCTGGAGGTGAGCCTGTTGCAGCCCGACGGCTCGGTCGCCTTTGTGACGGCCTCGCGTCCCGGGGCTCAGGTCACGCGCTCGGGGGTTGTGCGCGCCGATGAGGCCGGTCGCATTCGCTACCGGGTGAGCGCCCGCGGCGCCCGTGACGGGGCGTTTCAGCTTTTCGTGCAGGTATAACCCTGTGGGCTGCGTATGTGTTCCTAATTTCTCCCGGGAGCGCGGGCATCTTGCCCGCGCTCCCGGCCTATGTTCACATCAGCCGTCTATGCGGCTCCGCCGCACAACTCCGCAATGAACATAAGGTTATTCTTGGGAGGGCTGCGCCCTCCCAAACCCTCCCAGGGGCCGGGGCCTGGGTGCGCGGGCCTCCGGCCCGCATCCGCAAGGGGATAACAGGGTTCTCCTGGGAGGGCTGCGCCCTCCCAGACCCTCCCGCCGGGTGGGGGCGTGGGGAAACCCGGTTTCCCCATTCCCCTCTTCGAGAGCCTATGTTCACGTTAGCGGAGGCGCAGACTCCCGACAAACCTGTTCTTCACTCCTCCACCGGCTGGTTGTTCAGATCGCGCAGGTACAGGTTGACCTCCGGTTCAACATCGCGCAGCGAGCGTCCGACGCGGAACCTGCGCTGGCGCTCGGAGTCGAACTGCTTCTCCAGCGGGTCGCGCAGCAGAGGTTTCGCGGTGCGGCTGCCCTCGTATTGCTGGTACTGCACCGCTGCCGCTCCGGCCTCCAGGTATTCCTCCACGATGCCCTGCCAGGCGTCGAGCAGGTCGACCACGCGGTTCCGCACGGCGAGCAGACGCTCCTCGCGCTCGTCGGCGTCGAAGTCTTGCTGCCGCACCCGCGCCTGGAAGATCTCGATGAGCCTGCCCTCCAGACGCGAACGGACGCGATCGAGGCGCGCCACCCCGGCCGGCTCGCTGAGGTCCGGCTCGAGGTGGCGGGCCAGGGCCACCAGGGCCCCGGCGAAGCCCCGGTCGAGGGCGCGGGCGGCGAAGGGCGTCACGCTGGTGGCCTCGACCACGCGGTAGAAGGTCTCGTGGTAGTGGCGGAAGCGCTCGTAATGCGAGCGGTCGCGCGGTTTGTGGACGTTGAGCAGCGTCACGACCAGCCCCGGTCGTTGATCGTCACGGCCAACGCGGCTAGTGGCCTGGATGTACTCGGCGGTGAGCATGGGCTGGCCAATGACCACCATCAGCCCCAGGCGCGGGATGTCGAGACCGACCGAGACCATGTTGGTCGCCAGCGCGCAGTCTACCCGGTCGTTGATCTGGTGGAACGGCGACTCGAGCCGCCGGCGCGCCTCGGCCACCTGATTGGTGCTGACGCGCGAGGTCAGCTCGATCACCTCGCTGAAACGCTCGCGGTCGGCGAAGAGGCCGTCGGACTCGCCGACACGTTTGCGCCCACCGTAGCCCTTGACAGTGCTCTGGACCTCTTCCTCGAGGATGCGCCGCGCCCCGCCCAGTTCGCGCAGGTTGTTGAAGTAGCCCAGCACGGTCATATAGGGATCGGCGGGATTGTTCGGATTGGCGTCGCCGCCGTTATCGAGGTAGGCGCGCTGCGCCGCGCCCATCAGCGCCAGCCAGGCTTTGCGCATCATGACTTTGGGGCTGCGGCCCTGGGCGGCGATGCCGACGTACTGGCGCGCCGGGGTCTCGCTGGTCGGCGCCGCGCGGGCGAAGAACGAGTCGCGCCGATCCGGGCCGGGCGGGGGGAAGACGCGGGTCAATCGGCGACCAAAGAGGGCCTGGATCTGGTCCTGCGCGCGGCGCACCGTGGCGGTCGAGGCGACGATCTTCGGCCCGACGCGCTTCCCCTCCAGCTCGCGCGCGCAGAGGGCGTCAATGGCGGTTTCGTAGAGACCGGCCATCGTGCCCAGGGGGCCGGAGATCAGGTGCAACTCGTCCTGGATGATCAGGTCGGGCGGGGCCAGCGGCTGGCCGAGGGGCTTGCCGCGCTTCGGCTCGGCGGCCCCGTAGAAGCCCGTGGCGTCGTAGCGGTCGGCGCCGCCGAGCAGCGCGCCGCTGGCGCCGACCCACGGCAGGGCGGCGAATTTGTCCACGGTGGCGATCAGGAAGGCCGGCAGACGCCGGTAGATCATCTCGTCAACGGCGACGATGGGCAGGGGCCGGTTGCCCGAGAAGTCGCACGCGAAGTTGCCGCAGACGACGCGCAGCTCGCCCGGCTTGTCGGCGTTGGGCAGCAGGCTGAACGAGTCTGGCGTAAAGCGCGTGTTGCACCAGGGGCAACTCTCCAACGGGATCGGCGCAGGGTTGCCGCGGGGGTTGCTCTTGAAGCGATTGACCAGCGCGCGGGCCGTGTCGTCGCGCTTGTCGCCCTTCTCGCCCAGGGCGTTGGGGGTTGCCCCCTTGCCGACCCACAGGCCGATCTCGAAGGGCCACGCGCCGTAGCGCTCCGGGGCCGCGGCCCGTTCCAACTCCAGCGCGCAGACCAGGCCGGCGGCGCGGGCCAACTGGTCGAGGGTGAGGAGCCGCAAGGTGTAGCGCATGATCACGCTCACCCCGGCCCCCGCCCGCCCGCCCTCGCCGGGGCGCCGCAGGCGGCGCAGGGCCATGGTGAAGGCGGCCAGGCCCAGGTAGGCTTCGGTTTTGCCGCCGCCGGTGGGAAAGAAGAGCAGATCCACCACCTCGCGGTCCTCGTCGCGGGGGTCGGTCACACCCGGCAGGTTCAGCAGCACGAACGCAAGCTGGAAGGCGCGCCAGCGCGGCTCGGCAACGCGGTTGCGCTGCCGCAGGGCGCGCGCCATGGCGCGGTTGGCGACGCGGAACGCGTCCAGGGCCTCGGGCGACCGCGCCAGCAGGGCGATCCCCCGCTCGATGCGCTCCGCGGCCCGCTGCCCCTGACGCACCAGTTCCGCCGCTGTCTCCCGCCGGTTGCCTTCCAGCGTGGCGGCCTGGCGGCCCTGGTCCTCCAGCCAGCGGCGGTACGCCGCCGCCAGCGGGCCTAGCGCGGCCCCGGCGCTCGCGCCGTCGGCCAGCGCCCCCAGCGCGTCCATCCCCAGTTCGACCCCCGGCACAGTCACGGTGACCGTCTTTTCCACCTCGGCGCGGGGTAGCCAGGCCGTGCGCACCACCCGGCACGCCCCGTCGTGAATCTCCCAGTCGGCGGAGACCGCGTGGCCGGCGGCGTATTCGGGGACGTTCGCATAGTGCAGGTCGGCCACCTGCTCGTCCCAATCCATGGCCCGCGCGCCGCTCAGGTTGGGGCGGGCCACGAAGGGGTGCGCGCTGCGCACCTCGATGCTGGCCTGAAAGGCGTAGGCCGGGTCGGGCGGATCGTCGAGCGGCGCGCGGTTGTTGATCAGGTAGACCGAGACCGAGCGCGCGCCGGCGGGCAGCGGCAGGTTCCGCCCCAGGACGTTGATCCGGCGCTCGATCACCTGGTACTGCAAGCCGCCCGAATCGGGCACATCGCGCGGCGGCTGGCGCCCGCCCGTCAGGGCCACGGCCAGCGTCTCCTCGCGCTGCGTCCGCTGCCAGACCTGCGTCGCCGGCCCCGCGTCAGCGGGCAGGTCGATCAGACGGTAATCGCCCCAGCGGAAGGTGACCGTCAGCGCGTCCGTTTCGGCGGCGACCAGGAAGGTCAGGCCGATAGAGGAGGGAAAGAAGCCCCTGCGGGCCGCCCGGCGGTCATCGCTCCTCTCCAGGTCCAGACCAACCTCCCCGGCGACAACTTCGGGTTCCTCGTTCTCATCGAGATCGCCGGCGCGCTCGGCAGGCGTGCCCGATGGGATGAGGAAGCCGGTCAGGTACCACGCCGCCGGACGCAGATCGGCGGACAACTGCTCGTCGGCCAGGGGATGCCCGGCGCACGGGCCGACCAGGTCGAGCTTGAGGGCGTCGATCAGTTGGGCGCGAATGGCGAGAGTTGCGGGCGGTCTGGTCATATGCGCTTACCCGGACGTATGTTTGAGCCTCAAGCGAACACAACGAGCGCAGAGAGCTCAGGCCGGTGTGCTTACTTCGTCCCTGTGCTGTGGTGAGTCAGGAGGTATTTCTTGATCTCGAACTTGAACGAGCCAGAGTTGATCCGCAGGCCGCGTTCCATCCGTGTCGACTTCAGCCGCCCATGCGGCTCCGCCGCACAACGCCGCAATGAAAATAAGTTTGTTCTTGGGAGGGCTGCGCCCTCCCAAACCCTCCCGCGGGTGGGGGAATGGGGAAACCCGGTTTCCCCATTCCCCTGCGGGGCGGGGGCGTGGGGAAACCCGGTTTCCCCACACCCCTCTTCGAGAGCCTATTTTCACGTTAGCCGCCCATGCGGCTCCGCCGCACACCGACGGGGTGAACATACTTCCTGGGAGGGCTGCGCCCTCCCAGACCCTCTCACCGGGTGGGGGATGGGGAAACCCGGTTTCCCCATCCCCCTGCCCGTGGGAGATGTGGATGGCATAGTACCACAGTTGTATTTCGGCAGATGATCCGTTTCCGTCGGCGTAATGGTCTTTGAGAAATTCATCCGGTATACCGGGCTGGCCGTGGGGCTGAAGCCCTCGGCTAGGGGATGCGAAGGCCGCCTGCGCGGCCTATACCGGATTATTTTTTCAAAGACCATCAGCCCTCGGCTAGCGCTTGCGAAGGCCGCCTTCGTGGCCTGTGTAGCCCACGAATACCATTTCCTGTTGAACATTCCGCATTCGTCGAAGTGCTGGATCGCACGGTGACGCCCTGCAAGGCAATCCACAATCCAACATCGGCAATCCAAAATGGTAGAAGGTGGGCTTTGCCCCCCGTAGCCGAGGGCTTTCAGCCCGACGGGGAGCGCACCTCCAACTGTTGCGGCGCGCGCGGTCGCGCCTCACTCCTCGAACATCTCCCGCGCGCCCGCCGGCGCCTTGCGCCCCTTGCCATCGCCCTTCGACCTCACCTGCCCCGCCAGCCGTTCCTCCCTGGCCCGCCGCCCGTTCAACTCCAGCAGGCGCGCCAGCACCTCATCGCGCACCGCGTCGGGCCAGCGGTAGCGGTAGGGCTTCTTCTTGCTGCCCCACTCCTCCTCGTCGATCGCGTAGTCGAGCAGAAACTCGCAGTCGGTGGGGATGTCGCCCCAGCCGTAGGCCTCCAGCACCGCCCGGTCCATCGCCGCGTGCAACGCGCGCAACTCCACGATCGCTGGATCATGATCGTAAGGGTCGTGGAAGCGGTTGTAGGTCTTCGTCAGCCCCTCGTCGGTGCGCAGCATCAGCGCCGCGCGGTGCTCGTAGTAGGCCTCGCCCGCCGCCTCCAGCGCCGGGTGCGTCTCCCAGCCCTCCGGGAAGGGGAAGGTCTCGAAGCAGTCGGAGGGGGAATAGTTCAACGCATCACCGAGCGTTGACGAGAAAAAACGAGCCCAGACCTCGTGAACACGCGACTGCAAGACACAGAGGTGCTCACTGCTACTATCTGGGAAGACCACGAGCTTGTGCGAAAAGACCATTCGAGACGGTAGTCGCGCGAATAGGAGATGTGTGGTTACAATTGAGGCGACCAGCACCCGCGCCAGCGGGGCGATGGCGCGCCACAGTTCGCCCCGTTTCTCCCCATACTGCCACCAGTAACGCCGGTATGCCTCGCGGTTATTCTTCATCCGCTCGGGCCTGACCTTGGCCTCGACGATGGCCATCAACTCGGGCCAGCGCCGGCGGCACTCGTCCTCGCTGCGCTCGCCGAAGTTGATCACGTAGCGGTGGTGGGCGTGGCGGGGGCTGCTGTTCAGCT
>DAOTYR010000043.1:0-7199 GCA_034434655.1 Chloroflexaceae bacterium | reverse complement strand
AGCCAGTAGACGAGCAGCGCCACCACCAGAATGTCGATCAACGCAAAGGGCGAGGTCAGGGGATTGAGCCGCGCCCAGAGACGTGAAAGGTCCATGGTCAGCCAGAATCCCGCCCAGGCCGTTGAACCTGCGCGCGGAGGCATCTCTACGCTTGCCCCTACAGGGTAGCGTTGCGCGCTGGCTCTGTCAACTTTTCTCACCGAATTGAAAGCCTAACGTGAACGTAAGCCCTCGGCGAGGGGGGTGGGGAAACCGGGTTTCCCCACCCCCCCGCCCTGCAGGGGCATGGGAAAACCCGGTTTCCCCATGCCCCCACCCGCGGGAGGGTTTGGGAGGGCGCAGCCCTCCCAGGAACAACCGTATGTTCATTGCGGCGTTGTGCGGCGGAGCCGCGTGGCCGGCTGGACCAATGGCCTTAGCCTTCAATTTCCTTACGCAGGCGTCCCAGCCCGGTATCAATCTCGGCGAACTTCTGTTGCAACTCGGTTAACTGGCCCTGCTGGGCGCGCACGAAGCGTGTGAAGGGGGCGTTGCGCTCGCGGATCTGGCCAACGGAACGGTCCACCTCCCGATCGAACTGCCGCTCCACACTCGCGCGCAACTGCCCGCGCATCTGCTCGACCCGCTCGCGCAGGGTCTTTTTGGCCTGCCGCTTCTTGGCCGGCAAGAGCGCGAAGCCCCCCAGGGCCAGCGCCGTCGCGGCCAGAATGCCGGTAAAATCAAGCCAGACGGCGTGGGCCAGGGCCACGACAATCGCGCCCAGACCCACGGCGCCCACCTCGGTGATCGCCGTCGCGGCAATCGAGGAGCGCACCTCATCGGCCAGTTCGGCCGAGGCGGCCTGCTTGTCGTAGCTTGCGACCACCTCGGTGGCCGCCCGGCCCACCGTATCCAGCAACGCGCGCCGGTTGTACTCGAAGCTACCGCCCACGCTGCCGATCAGCTTCTCGCTATGCTGGCCGGCCCGGCGCTTGATGTACTCGTCCACGCTCTGTTGCAGGCGCAGGTTCTTCTCGACCATCCAGTCCACAATGGCGTTGACTTTCTGGTCAATCTGCTGGTCGAGGTCGCCGAGCACCTCTTGCTCGAACATGGCCCGCAGACGCTCGCTGTTCATCAGGACGGGCAACTGGCTCAGGCGGATATGCTCGTCGAAGAAGGCCCCGCCGCGTTGGACCAGGTCCTCGAAAATCTGGTCGATCTCGCCGAGGTAGTACTTGAGATCGTGGCGCAGATCGTCCTTGAACAGGCCGAGTTGCTGTTCGACATTATCGAGGGTGGCCAGGTCCTCGCGCAGGGTGGCGAGGCGGTTCTCAGTGAGGCCCAGGTAGGCCCCGGTCAACTTCTGGGCCACGCCGAGGGGTGAGAGGAGCTTGAGGCGGACGCGGGTCTCTTCATCGAGGGTATTGATAATGTAGTGCTCAACCTCGCCGAAACGGCTGGCGGCCCACAATCGCTCGCGTTCCTCGCCGTCCTGCTGGCGCGCGCGCATAGCCTGTCGGGCCGAGACGGGAAAGATCTCCGGCGTCAGACCGAGCAGCGCGCGGCTGTTCGTACTGATGAACGCGAGCACCTGCTCGAGTTCTTCGGGGCTGAGGATGTCAATTTTGTTCAGAACAATGATGATTTTCTTGCCCCACTCCTTGATCAACTCCAGGAAGCCACGCTCACTCTCGGTGAAAGGACGGTCGGCTGAGGTGGTAAACAGGACCAGATCGGCGCGCGGAATGAACTGGCGCGTCAACTGTTCGTGGTGGCGGATGACGGCATTGGTTCCCGGTGTATCCACGATGCTGAGCTGGCGCAGCACCTCGGCGGGATAGGTGGTGACGCGCAGCCCGCTGGAGCGGAGCGCGCTGCTTACCTCCTCGCCGTACTGGAGCAGCGTGATCGTATCGGTCGTCGGCGTCACCCCTTCGGGGAGGATCTGCTCGCCGAGGAGGGCATTGAGAAAGCTCGATTTGCCGGAGTTGAACTCACCGGCGATAACGATCAAAAAGAGTTCCTCCAGGTGATCGATCGTCTCGCGCAAGGCCCGCCGGTCGCCGGGGTCAACATCGGGTCCGAAGCGCTCGAAGGCCGCGTCGAGCGCCTCGAGCAGGCCGCGCAACTCAGCCAGGAGTTCGTCCTGATGCGCGGTGGTCAACCGCCTGCGCTGGAGCAGGCCGTCCATGAAGGGCATTGGATTAAGCCTCGTTGCAAAAGATTAAGCCAGGGTTATGAGATTTGTAATCTGGAACACACCACAGCATCACAAAAGGTGGTATACTCTTGTCATCTCCTTCTCCTCTCTCCCCAGGGGTGGCGTCGCAAGGCGCCACCCCTGAGGATTCCTGGCCGGTTTGCCACCCCCACAGTTCCATCCCTCTAACGTGAACATAGGCTCTCGAAGAGGGGTGTGGGGAAACCCGGTTTCCCCATGCCCCCACCCGCGGGAGGGTGTGGGAGGGCTGCGCCCTCCCAGGAACACCCGTATGTTCATTGCGGCGTGGTGCGGCGCAGCCGCATGGACGGCTGCCTCGAGCAGGGGCCGGGCAGGCGTCATCCTTCCAGGAACCGGTTCACCGAACCGCCGGGGAACCCCGGCTTCCCCATCTCCCTGCATCGAGCGGCAGCCAGGCGGAACCGGCCCGCCGAGCATGGAAATGGTTATCGGCACAGGCTCTTACAGCGCCCGCGCCACCACTGCGAGGGCGGCGAGGACCAGGACCACCCCCCCGATGCCGTAGATCAGGATCGGCGCGATCGCGCTCCAGGTCTCCGGGCGAACGCGGCGGGGAGGCCCGTGCATTTCAATGCGCTGGCCACGCCAGTAAGTGACGCGGCGGCCATTCGCGCCACCCCGGCCACCGTTTCCCTCCCAGGCGCGCCAGGCCAGCATGAGCAAATAGCCCCCGGGCACTGCCAGGGCCAGGGCAGTGACGAACCAGGGGAGCGATCGGGCATTCGCCAGGATAGCGATCAGGCCGATGAGCACCAGCCAGCGCCAGTCAAAACGGAATCCACGCATAAGAGCCTCTTCGACGCCTTGCTCCCATCATACCATAGAGCGGTGCGCATAGGCGCGAAGCGGCCACCCAAACGCTCCCGCGGGCCGGGGCCGGGGTGCGCGGGCCTCCGGGTGAGGTTACTTGCCGTGGACGAGACCAGCGCTGATGGTAGCGAGGGAGGGGCCGGGGGAAAGGCGCGGCGGGAGCGATGCCAGGGCACTGGTCACCACCGGTAAGAGGTCGTGCAGGTCAATCGGTTTTGCGACATACTTATCCACGCCGAGGTCGCGCATTTTGGCGCGCAACCCGGGCGTATCGTAGGCCGTGAGCACCAGCACAGGAATGGACGGGCGAAAGGTACGCACCGCCCGCACCAGCGAGATGACCCCGCTCAGGTGGGGGCTCGGGTCAACGATCAACAGATCCACCCGACCATCGGCACAGGCCAGCCAGGCCGCATTTGGGGAGGGGGCCACGGTGATGGTGAATTGCTCACCCAGCAACGTTTGCAGCCCGCGCTGGGTGATCAGCGCGGCAATGGGATCGTCATCAACAATGTAGATCTGCCTCGGTGGCATGGTGCGATCACTCCTCCGGCGCACAAGATCAAGGCTACAACTCTCGCCGGTCGATCGCTCCTATCGTAGCAGTCTCACCGCCGCCTGTGATGGGACGAGGTGACAACTACTAGTGGCGAAGCAACAACTTGTGACACATTGTACGAGAATTTGTCTCTACAGCGCCCAGATGCGAAATAACGACGCATGTCAACTACCATGAACGTAGGAAAATCCGGTCTCTTCAGGCCCTGGCGACCCACCGCACCGGGTGCGCGCACACCAAAAACGCCCGCTGCGCCGTGGCACAATGCCCAATGCAAACAGGGCATGGGGGAACCTGGTTCCCCCATGCCCCCGCTTGAGGGGCCAGGCCCTCAAACGGGCGGGGGTGTGGGGAAACCAGGTTTCCCCACACCCCTGCGTGAGGGCGCAGCCCTCCCCCACCCTCCCACCGGGTGGGGACAGGGGGGAACCTGCTTCCCCCATCCCCCCTGTGCAAGGGCCGGCCCTTCCCGCGGGCGGGGGCATGGGGGAACCCGGTTCCCCCATCCCCCTGCGCAAGGGCCAGGCCCTCAAACGGGCGGGGGTGTGGGGAAACCTGGTTTCTCCACACCCCTGCGTGAGGGCGCAGCCCTCCCACACCCTCCCACCGGGTGGGGACAAGGGGGAACCTGCTTCCCCCACGGTCACGTCAGGCTGGAGGTGGTTCCTGGGGATCACTATTGACGGGGAGGAGGATGGTGAAGGTAGTGCCTTTGCCCACTTCGCTGTCAACGGTGATCCGCCCGCCGTGCTGGGTGACGATGTGGGCGCTGATGGCCAGCCCGAGGCCGGTGCCCTGCGGCTTGGTGGTGTAGAAAGGCTCGAAGAGGTGTGGACGATGCTCGGGGGCGATGCCAACGCCGGTGTCGCTGATGATCACCCCGATGGTATCGGGCGCCTCCTGGCGCGCCTTGATCAACTGGGTGGTGACCCGCAACTCGCCGCCGCGCGGCATGGCATCACAGGCGTTGAGGATAATGTTGAGGAAGACCTGCCGTAATTGATCGGCATGCGCCACGCTCAGGGGGAGATCGGGGTCGAAGCTGGTAGTGGTCGTGATCCGTCCGTGACGCAGGTGGGTCTGCACGAGTTCGAGCGTTTCGCGGAGGATGCTGTTGATATTGGTGCTGGCAAGTTCGGAGCGCGAGGGCCGGTAGAAATCGCGCATGCGGGTAATAATGCGGGCAATGCGCCCCAGTTCTTGCTGGGCGATCGAGAGGTAGCCGCGCTGTGGCGCATCGGGCGGCAGATCCTGCTCGATCAGGTAGAGGCTGTTACGGGCAGCGTAGAGCGGGTTGTTGATCTCATGGGCCACAGAGGCAGAGAGTTCGCCAACCGCGGCGAGCTTGGCGCTCTGGAGCAACTGGGCCTGCGCGGTGTTGAGGCGCGCCTGCGCCTCGGCGTGGAGCGACTGGGTGATGGCCAGATCACGCTGGAGCGCGGCGGCCCGCGCGCGCTGCGTGACTTCGTCGATCGCGATGGCGGTCAGGTCGCCGAGGGCCTGCACGAAGGGCAGGTCACGCGGATGGTACAGGTGCGCATTGACCCCGCCGTAGAGCACCAGGGCCCCCAGACGCTGGTTTTCCAGCCGCAGGGGCGTGATCAGGGCGCTCGAGGGCGGCCAGTACGGCAGCACCCCCCGCAGCGCCTCACGGTCGGCGTCGCTCAACTGGTCGAAGGCGAATTCCAGCTCTGGACCCACCAGCAACATCGCGCGGGGCGAGAGCACCGCCAGACTGGCCAGGCCCACAATCTGGCCACAGCCAGGCGCGTTGCCGCCAGCGCGGAGCACGAGGCGTTCGGTGTCGCAATCCATCAGGTAGAGGTGAACGGCGCTGGTGCCTGGGAACAGGTGGACGGCCTCGTTGACCACCAGATGCACAATCGCGTCAACATCGCGGCTCAGCAACAACGCCGCCGAGATCGAGAGGATGGCGCTCAGGCGCGCCTGCAGGTGAACGGCCCGATTGTGCTGGACATCGGCCTCGCACGCCAGTTGCTCGGCGCGGGCCTCGGCTGCCTGCAACTGCGCCTGCAACTGCGCCACACGGGCCCGCAGGGTCTCCAACTCACCCATACCATTATCTCCGCATCGCTCAAGGGGGGTAGACGGCACTGGAAGGCCGGAGGCGCCTCACGTTGACACTCTGAAGATTAGCGCGCTATAATGCCAGCAATGCCAGATGTCCCAACTATAGTGCTTTTCGGCACGGAGCGCAAACAGCATGAGTCAGCCTGCCCAGGTCCTTGTCGTTGATGACGAACAGAATATCCGCCTGACCTTGAGCGCCCTGTTGAGTCGCGCGGGCTACGTGGTAACCGCCGCGGCCACCGGCGAAGAGGCAGTCGCGCTGTTCGACCGCCAGCGCTTCGATCTCATGCTGGTTGACTTGCAGATGCCCGGGATCAACGGTATTCAGGTGGTCGAGGCCCTCCGCCAGCGTAACCTGGATACGATGGTGATCGTGTTGACCGGGCATGGTTCGCTCGAAACGGCGATCGAAGGGATGCACCAGGGCATTTTCGACTACATGTTGAAGACCAGTGATCCGGAACAGATCCTCGAGCGCGTCGCGGCGGGTCTGGCCGAGCGAGCCAGGCGCCTGCGCCAGTCCGCGCTGATCTCGGCGATCAGCGCAGCGGCCCAGGCGCTCACCGGCGGCCCGGTGCCAGAGCCGCTCGACCAACTGATCGGTGGCGTCCCATCCGCGCCCGCGCCGGCAGCCCCGCCGGCCCCGGCTACCAGCACCTCGAATAGCGAGCGCCAGTTGACCATTGGCCAGTTGCAACTCGACACCTGGCACCAGACGGCCACCCTCGGCGGTCGTTCGCTCAACCTCACACCGACGGAGTTCCGGCTCCTGCTGTGTCTGGCCGAGCACGCCGGTCAGATGCTCTCGTACACCCAACTGGTGCGCTGCGCCCAGGGTTACGAGGCCAGCGATATGGAAGCAGGCGAGTTGATCAAGCCCCATATCCACCACCTGCGCCAGAAAATCGAGCCCGATCCGAGCACGCCCCGCTATCTGCTCAACGTGCGCGGCAAGGGCTATATTCTACAGATTGATTGAGCTATGAGCGAGACCAGCGTCATCCCGCCGCGCCTGCAGGCGATCATCGAGGAGTTCAAGGGCTGCGACCGGAACGAAAAGCTCGAGTTGATGCTCGAGTATGCCGACCGGCTGCCGCCGCTGCCCGAGCACTTACGCGAACGGGCAGGCATGGAGCAGGTCGATGAGTGCGCCAGTCCCGTGTTCTTGCACACGGAACGCCAGGGTGAAGGGCTGGTCTTTCACTTCGATGTGCCCCCCGAGGCCCCGACGACCCGCGGCTATGCTTCGCTGCTGGCCGACGGGCTGCGTGGCGCCACCCCCGCCCAGGTGCTGGCCGTGCCGGCGAATTTTTTCGTCGAGATGGGCCTGCACCAGATCCTCAGTCCCCAGCGCCTCAACGGTATCAGCGCCATCCTGGCCTATATGAAGCGCCAGGCCCTGCGGTTCGTGTAACAGGGCCGTCCGAGCGCCGCCCCAATGCGCTCGGACGGGGTGCGCGGCTCCGTAGCCGTTCCTTACCGCGGCGTTGCGGGTTGTTTTCTCGCCCCAACCCC
>DAOTYR010000042.1:0-20769 GCA_034434655.1 Chloroflexaceae bacterium | reverse complement strand
AGGAGGTAATGCGATATGACCACGATCGGGGACAATCTGATCGGCGCGCAACCGGCGATGGCTCAGCCTATTTTGAGTGTCAGCGAGCTTGCATCATCGCGGCTGCTCACGATGATGCGCGAGAAGGGTCTCGAGGGTTACGCCCTGCGCGTCTTCGTGGCCGGGGGCGGCTGCTCGGGGTTGCAGTACGGAATGACGTTCGACGATGAGACCCGCGAGGGTGACAGCGAGTTCAGCACCGGCGGCCTGCGCGTGCTGGTTGACCCGATCAGCGCCGGCTATCTGATGGGCGCCTCGATTGATTACGTTGACAGCCTGATGGGTGGCGGTTTCAAGATCGATAATCCCAATGCCGTTTCCAGTTGCGGCTGCGGGCACTCCTTCCGCACCTCCAGCGGCGGCGACGCCGGCGCGAGCGGCGGCGGCTGCAGCTCCTGCGGCTGAAAGCCTTTCCCGATCACCAGGGTGTCGGATGACGTTCTGGGAGAGGCCCTTCGCGCCTCTCCCGGCAGGCAGAGGGTGGGGAAACAGACGTGTTCCCATGGCTCCCGGGAGCGCGGGCAGCTTGCCCGCGGAGACGCAACGAGGGCGGGACACCCTCGCTCCCGGCCCCAGGTGTACGAGGAAAGCCGGTTTCCTCACCCCTCGCCTACGATCAGCGGCAGAGGCGTTGTCCGCGCCGCCTCCAGACCCTGCGCGTGAGCGCATCCTCATTCTGTGATGTACTCCCCCGCCTACCTTGAAGGCATTCGCCTCTTCAACGCGGGCCACTACTGGCATGCTCACGAGCAGTGGGAAGCCTGCTGGCTCGCGGCCAGCGGCGACGACGCCCTGTTCTACAAAGCGATCATTCAGGCTGCCGCCGCGCTGGTCAAGTGGCGGCAGGGCAACCCCCGCGGCCTGGCTCGCAACTGGGCCAAGAGCCGGGCGCGCCTGGACGCGCTTCCCGACCGGTACCTTGGCCTGGATCTGGCTGCCCTGCGCGCGCATCTTGACCTGATCTGCGCCGGCGCCAGCGATGCGCCGCCGCTGTTGCGCCTCGATCCCGCGCCACCCTGAATAGCCTCAGACAAGCCGGCGGTCGCTCCGCGATGCAAGGGAGCGTGTGGCAAAGTCTTCCCAAACCTTCCTTTTCGGCAGTCTAACGTGAACATAGGCTGCTGGAGCAGGGGTGTGAGGAAACCTGGTTTCCCCATGCCCCCACCCGCGGGAGGGTCCGGGAGGGCGCAGCCCTCAAGCAGGGGGATGGGGAAACCTGGTTTTCCCATACGCTCACCCAGTGGGAGGGTCTGGGAGGGCTACGCCCTCCCGGGACAACCTTTTTTATCCCGTTGCGGATGCGGGCTGGAGGCCCGCGCACTCGGGCCCCCACCCGCGGGAGGGTCTGGGAGGGCGTAGCCCTCACAGGAACAACTTTTTCTCATCGAGCGTTGCGCCGCCCGGCGGCACGGACGGCTGGGGTATGAGGGAACCAACTCGCCCCGCGCGCCGGTGTCGAGACTTCTTCGGGCAGATGCGAACTGCGTCTGGAATGTATAATCTATAAAGTTACGCGGTCGCTTTCCGGCGAGGAGAGGTAGGGGAAGTCCTGGCCCCCTCACGTTCCCCCCGACGGGTCCGTACAAGGCTGCGCAGCGAAAGCATGCCGAGACCAGGAAAGGGTTTGAGGTGTCAGCGAAAATACTTGTCGTAGACGATGATCCGGCGATCCTCGATCTCCTGGTGCGCATCCTCAAGCGCGACGGCTATCAACCGGTCACGGCGGTAAATGGCCGGCAAGCCCTGGATCTCGTCGAGCGAGAAGCGCCTGACCTGATACTGCTTGATGTCACCATGCCCATCCTGGATGGCTTCTCTGTCTGTAAGCAATTGAAAGACAATGAGGCGACGGCGCTGATTCCGGTGACCATGCTCACCGGGCTGGACGATCGCGAGCACCGGCAGCGCGGCCTGGAGGTCGGGGCCGACGATTTTTTGACCAAACCGTTCGAACAGAGCTTGCTCCGCGCGCGCATCCGCTCGCAGTTGCGGATCAAACGCCTCACCGACCAGCTCGAGCGCACCGAGAACGTGATTTTTATGCTGGCCCTGGCGGTTGAGGCCAAGGACGCCTACACTGAGGGGCATCTTCGCCGTTTGTCGAGCTACAGCGAGCAACTGGCCCAGGCCATTGGTCTTAACGCCACGCAGGTGCGCGCCATCCGTTTTGGGGGCTTGCTGCACGATATCGGCAAGATCTCCATTGACGACGCGATCTTGCGCAAGCCCGGCAAGCTTACCCCTGAGGAATACGCGCAGATCCAACTGCATCCCGAACACGGCGCGCGCATCGTCTCGCAGATGCGCTTCGCGCCCGATGTCTGCCCGATCATTCGCCACCATCACGAGCGCTGGGACGGCAGCGGCTATCCCCGCGGGCTGCGCGGCGAAGACATTCCCATCGGCGCGCGCATCGTCGCCATTGTTGACGCCTACGATGCCATGATGACCGACCGCCCGTACCGGCGCGCCCTCGGTCGCGCCGAGGCCTTGCGCCGCCTGCGCGAGGGTCGTGGGCGCGAATGGGATCCCGCCTTGCTCGATCGCTTCCTGGAGTTGATCGAAACCGGGCGACTGGTCGAACCTGTCGAGAGCGGTGTGCATACCTTTGATATGCTGTGCCAGCCAGAGGATGATAATGCTGGCGCCGGGTGAGTGATGTACGCTGAGGCGCTGGAATATCTCGCCAGTCCGCATCATCCTGATGCGCTCCTGGTGTTGGAGCCGGGTGAGCGGCGGGCCGACGATGGCGAGATCGTCAGTGGCGTGTTGCGTTGCCCGGTGTCGGCGGCGCGTTACCCGATTGTCGAGGGCATCGCCGATCTGCTCGGTCCGATCCGTTTTCCCGAGAGTCTGACCCAGGCGCTGAACCTGCTGCCGCTTACCGCATGGGGCTACGAGCGCGCCTGGCGCCCCAATGCGCTCACGCTGCTGAGTGGCGAGCCGTTCGGCTACGAGCGCGAGTTGCCGCTGATCAGCGCCATGGCCGCGCCGGAGCGCGGCGGTCTGATGGTTGATGTGGCCTGCTCGAACGGGCTGTACGCGCGGGCGCTCGAGCATGCCCGCGGGGGCGCGCCCGGCCACGTGGTAGGGATTGACTACGCCATGCCTATGCTGCGGCAGGCCCGCGCCTTCGCCCGCGCCGAAGGCCTGCGCATCAGTTACGTGCGCGCCCGGGCCGAGGCGTTGCCGTTCGCCGCCGGGGCGGCGTCGGTGCTGGCAATGGGTGGTTCGCTCAACGAGATCGGCAATGCGGCCCGGGCGTTGCGCGAACTGCGACGGGTGCTGGCGCCTTCCGGGCGGGTGGCGCTTATGTCCCTGGTTCGCGACGAGAGCGGGCCGGGCCGCGCCATGCAGTCCTTCCTGGGCCTGGCGGGGGTCAGCTTTCCCACGCTGGAGCAACTGAACCGCGCCTTCGCCGTCGCTGGCCTGCGTCTGCGCGCTCAGTGGCGCTACCGGGTGGTGGTGTTTAGTCTGCTGACCGCCGATGCGGTTTGAACAGGGGGAAACCGGGTTTCCCCGCGCCCCCACCCGTGGGAGGGTCTGGAGGGCGCAGCCCTCGAGCAGGGATGGCGAAACCCGGTTTCCCCACGCCCCCAGCCGGTGGGAGGCCGCAGCCCTCCCAGAAAGTATGTTCATTCCGTCGGTGTGCGGCGCAGCCGCATGAACGGCTGATGACAATCGGCTGACACACTGCGCATTCGCGTTGACGCCGCCTGAGCACCACAGGTATACTGCAAGGGTGCGACACTCGCTACAGCTTCAACTTGACCGGCTTGCCAGCGACCGCTGGGCACGGCGGGGCGTGCGCGTCCTGCTGCGCGCGACTGCGCTGGCGCTTATCCTGGTGTGTCTGGCCCTCGGGGTGCATCTGTTCACCGGCCACCCGCTGCGCTGGACGCTGGTCGGCGCGGCGGCGCTGGCCTGTATCGCCCTGGGGGCCGCCCTGGTGTTGCGACCACGCTTGCCCGCGGTTGAAGTGGCGCGGCGGCTCGATCGCCGCTTTCAGCTCCACGAGCAGTTAACCACCGCCCTCGAGGTCGGCCCTCAGGCCGAGGGCGCGGGAGCGTACCTCTACGATCAGGCCCGGCGCACCCTGGCCCATATCCGTCGCCAGGTAGCGGCGCGCCAGCGCTTTCCCTGGTCGGAGCTGGCTCTGGTCATATCGCTGACCGTGCTCCTGGCAGGCCTGGCGGCCCTGGCGAGCATCGAGGCCGATCCCCTCGCGATGCCTGTCGAGCCGCTCCCCACGCTGAGCCGTCCCCCTGATCCGGCTGAGCGCTTCCCCGAGGAGCCATACCAGCCTCCTCCTGGCGCGCAGGCTGCCGATGGCCCCGGTGAAGCCCCGGTGCTTGCCCCCGGCCCGGGTAACGCCGCGGCGCTGGCTGCCCTGGCCGATGCGCTGCGCGACCAGAGTCTGACACGCCCGGTCGCCGAAGCCCTGGATCAGGGCGATGCGGCGGGCGCGGCCCGGCAGTTGCGCGACCTGGCCGGGCAGGCCGGCCAGATGTCCGCCGGGGCGCGCGGCGATCTGAGCCAGGCCCTGCGCGAGGCCGCCGGGCAACTGGCGCCCACCAGCCCCGGCCTGGCCGACCAGGTGGAGCAAATCGCCGATGACCTCGACGCCGGCGGGTCCCAGGCGGCGGGGGCCCTGGAGCGCCTCGCGGAACTGGTGGAGCAGGCTGGCGCGGGGACGCAGCAGGCCGGCCAGTTCCCGGCGGAGCAGACGGGCCAGCCGGGCGCGAATGGCGGCGGCGCCGGCCAGGGTAGTCTGCCCGGCGCGCAGCGTGAGCGCGGCCAGCGCCTCGGCGTTGATGGCGTGCCCCTCGAACTGGCCGGAGCTGGCCCCGGCGACGCGCCGGCGCCCGGCGCCGCCGACCGGTCCACGGGCGCCGGCGGCCCGGCAGGAGTGGGGGGGTTCGCCCGTGGCAGCCCGAGTAGCGAGCGCATCGCGGTTGAAGCCGACCCGCTGCGCATTCCCGGGGATCTCCGTGATGTGGTTCAAGACTATTTTTCGCCGTAAGCCAGCCGCGCCGCGGCAACCGGGCAGCGCCGCGCCCCGCGCCGATGGGCCGTTGTTCGATGAGGCCTTCCTGCGGCGCCTCGAACGGCTGAGCCTGCAGGCTCAGCGCACCCTGCGTGGCAACCCCGCCAGTGGCGAACATCCCAGCCGCCGCCGCTTGCCGACCACCGTGTTCAGCGAACATCGCCCCTACACCCGCGGCGATGATGTGCGCTATGTGGACTGGAATGCCTATGCGCGCCAGGAGCAGGTGCTGGTGAAGCTCGGCGAGGCCGAGCAGGATGTGCACGTGCACCTCTTGATCGATGCCTCGCGAAGCATGACCGTGAGCAACCCGCCGCGCCTGCGCCTGGCCCGGCAACTGGTTGGCGCCCTGGGCTACCTGGCCCTGGCCCACGGCGACCGTCTGCACGTGGCGCCTTTCGGTCCGCAGGTGGCGCGACCCTTCGGCCCCGCGCAGGGCAAGCGCCGCGTGGTTGATATGTTTGGCTTTATCGAGCGCATCGCTCCCCAATCCGACACACGGGTGGGCGCGGTCCTTGCCGGCTACGCCCGCCAGCACCCCCACGGCGGGTTGCTGGTGGTGTGCTCCGATCTGCTGGCGTCTGATGGGCTGGAGGAAGGCTTGCGCGCTCTGGCGCCGCCGCGCTGGCAGGTGCTGGTGCTGCACCTGCTCGACCAGCGCGATCTGGACCCGCGCCTGCAAGGGCCGCTGGAACTCGAAGATAGCGAAACCGGCCAGCGCCTGGCAGTGACCCTCGATGACGCCACCCTGCGCGCCTATGCCCGCGCCGCGCGCGAATGGCGCGAGGGCATCGCCCGGCTGTGCGCCCGCCGCGGCGTCCGTTACGCGCCGATACTCAGCCACTGGCCCCTCGAACGGCAGGTGATCCCCTACCTGCACGCGCGCCGTCTGCTGTCGTGAGGCCTGGGAGAGGATGTCACCCCGCAGCCGCTATCCATATAAAAACAACAGGACCGGTACGGCTTGCGTATACCTTGCCAGACATTCTCTCCAGCCCACGCCAGGCTGAAACAGTCTAAAATGTCACTGCTGGGAGGTTCCGTCATCAATCAGCCGCCGATAGCCGCCTGGGAGTGCTGATGGTCTTTGAAGAATTACTCCGCTCTCGGCCGCGCAGGCGGGCTTCGCATCCCGTAGCCGAGGGCTGATGGTCGTTGAGAAATTCATCCACTATCCCGCGCTAGCCGTCGGGCTAAAGCCCTCGGCCAGGCAAGGCGAAGGCCGCCTGCGCGGCCTATACCGGATTATTTATTCAAAGACCATTGGTACTAAGTCGCGTCTACGCGGGCAAACTGCCTGCGCTCCCCGGAGAAATGTGAATACTTATCCCAGAACGTAGCCGGATAATCGGGTTATCCGGAATGACCCTGCGAGAGCGCCCGATGAGTTTGCTTGCCCCCCTCGGGTTACTGGCACTCCTGACCCTGCCGGTCATTGTCATCCTGCACATGCTGCGTGAGCGGCGCCGGCGGGTGATCGTGCCCTCACTGTTGCTCTGGCAGTTGTTGCCCCAGAGCCATGCCGCCCGGCAGCGCCGCCGGCTGTCGCTCACCCTCCTGCTGCTGCTGCACCTGCTTGCCGCCGCCCTGCTGGCCCTGGCCCTGGCGCGCCCGCAGTGGAACCTGATCGCCTTCGGGGGCCAGCAGCATCTGGCGCTGGTGATTGATACGTCGATCAGCATGGCCGCCCCGGCGCCCGGCAGCGGCGGCAGCCGCCTCGACGCCGCGCGGGCTCGCGCGCAGTCGCTCCTGGGCGCAGCCGGTGGGGGCAGCGCCACCCTGATCGCCGCCGGCCCCCAGGCGCGGGTGATTGACCGTGATGCCGCCAATGGCCCCCGGCTCGTTGCCGCCCTTGCCCGGCTGCAACCGACCGGGGTGGGGAGCGACCTGGCGGGCGCGCTGACCCTGGCCGAAGCCTCCTTGCAGGGCCGTCCCGGCGCGCAGATCGTGGTGCTGACCGATGCCGCGCTACCGGCGCTGGCCGGCGAACTCGCCACGCGCGGCGCCGCCGTTCCCATCCGCTGGGAGCTGGTGGGGGGCGAGCTCGACAATCGCGCCATCGTCGCCTTCGCGGCGCGCCCCCGCGCTGGCGCCGGTCTGGTGCAGGTCTATGCGCGGGTGGTAAACTACGGCCGCGGAGCTTTACGCACCGTGGTGCGCCTCTACGGCGACGGGACCCTGCTCGATACCCGCCCGATCACCTTGCGGCCCGATGGCGAGGTCGAGTTGACCTGGACCGTGCCGCGGGGCATCGGCTTCCTGCGCGCGGAACTGGACGGCGACGACGCCCTGCCTGCCGATGATCGCGCCGAGCTTGGTCTGGTCGCGTATCGTCCCACGCGCGCGCTGCTGGTTTCCGAGCAGCCGGCGGCCCTGGAGCGCGCCCTGCGCGCCGTGCCGGGGCTGGAACTCACGGTTGTCGCCCCGGCTGAGTATCGGGGCGCCGCCGCGGATTTGACCGTCTTTGAGCGCTTCCTGCCGGCGGCCTGGCCCTCCGGCGGCGTGCTGGCCATCCACCCGCCACCCGACGCGACCTTGCTGGCCGCCGGGCAGGCTGCGCCGCCTTCCGGTGAGTTGACCATCACCCCGGCGGGGGCGGAACTCTTTGAGGGGATCAGCCTGGGGGCGGTGGAGTTTGGTCCGGCCACGCCGGTGACCCCTCCCGCGGAGGCCGTTACCCTGCTGAGCCGGGCCGGCCAGCCGCTGATCTTCCGCTGGCGGGCCCCCGCTAGCGCAATCGCCGTCTGGACCTTCGACCTCGCCCAGGGGAATCTGACCACGCGGCTGGCCTTCCCGCTGCTGGTGGCCCGCACTGCGCGCGATCTGATCCCGCCCGCCGCGCCAGCCTCGGCGCTGGCCGGGACGACGCTGAGCCTGCCGGTGGATCCGCGGGCGACCACAGTGGAGGTGACCGCCCCCGATGGCGCGATAACCCTGGTGACGGTCGAGCCAGGAGGTCGCGCGTGGGTCACGTTTGATCAGCCCGGTCGCTACACCCTGGTGGAACTGGCAGGCGACCGGCGGTTGTATACTGCCCAGGTCGGGGTAAATGCCGGTGCGGCGGTTGAGTCCGATCTGCGACCCCGGCCCGTGCCCGAGCCGGTGGCGGCGGCGCCGGCGCGTCGCGAGCGTGACGAGGCCGCGCAACCGCTCTGGCCCTGGCTGGTGGCGCTGGCGCTGATCGTGATCCTCGGCGAGTGGGTGTACGTGCATGCCCGCCGGTCACGGGGCTTTGCCGAAAGCTGAACGCGGATGATCCTCCGGAATCCCCAGTTGCTCTGGCTCCTGCTGACGCTGCCCGCGTTTGTGCTGTTCTGGCGCTGGCACGGCGTGCGCGTGCCGGCCACGGCGCTGGCGCTGCGCCTGTTCACCGTGACCCTGCTGATCCTGGCCCTGGCCGATCCCTTTATCGGAACGGCCCTGCCCCCCGAGGGCGCGCTGGTGGTGCTGGTGGATCAGTCGGACAGTCTCGCCGAGGGCGCGCGCGCGGCGCTGCGAACCCAGGTCGCGGAACTGGCGCGGAGCGCCGGTTCCGGGGTGAAGGTGCTGTATTTCGGCGCGAATGTGGTCAGCGCCGGAGAACAGGAGGGCGCGGCGCTGCCCGCGGCGCTCGATCCGGGCGGCAGCGACCTGGCCGCGGGTCTGCGCGCGGCGCAGGCGCTGTTGCCCGGTGGCGGTCGGGTCATCCTGGTCTCCGATGGTCTCGCCACCACGCCGGACGCGCTGGTCGAGGCCCGCCTGGCCGCGCAGGCCGGGGTGCGGGTGGACGTGGCCCCGGTAGCTTCCGCCGGGGCGCCGGAGGTGGCGATTACGGGCTTGAACGTGCCGCGTACCCTGCGCCTGGGGGAGGCGTATCCAATCGAGATCACCGTGCGCTCCACCGGCGCGCCGGTGAGCGGGCGTCTGCGGCTATGGGAAGGTGAGGCGCTGCTCGGTGACGAAGAGGTGGCGTTGATCCCCGGCGAGGAAGTATTTTCCTTCTCGCACATCGCCGGGTCCGTGGGCGTCGTTCGGCTGCGGGCCGAACTCGAGACGCCAGTGGGCGACACCTTCGGCGCCAACAACCGCGCCGCGGCCGTCGCCCAGGTTAACCCGCCGCCGCAGGTGCTGCTCGTGGCAGCGAGCGACGACGAAGCGGCCTTGCTGGGCGACGCCCTGCGGCGACAGGGGGTCGAGACGCGCCGGGTGCAGCCCGCCGAGATGCCCTCGCGCCTGGTTGATCTTGCCGCCTACGACGGCGTGGTGCTGGTCGATGTGCCGGCCGCGGCCCTGAGTCTCGACCAGATGGCCAGCGTGCGCGAGCTGGTGCGCAGCGAGGGCCGCGGGTTGGTGGCGATTGGCGGGCGCAACTCCTTCACCCTGGGGGCCTACAAAGACACGCCGCTGGAGGAGGCGCTGCCGGTGACGATGGAGCCGCCGCCGCGCCCCCAGCGCACCGAGATCGCCCTGCTGCTGATCGTGGACCGCTCGGCGAGCATGACCGCCGCAGTGGGAGTTAGCAAGTTCGATATGGCCAAAGAGGCCGCCATTCTGGCGACCGAGAGTCTCAAGCCCGAGGATCGCATCGGCGTGCTGGCCTTCGACACCGGGCACCTCTGGGTGGTGCCCTTCCAGCAGGTGGGCGAGGGGGCCAGCCTGGCGGCCATCCAGCAGGCCATCCTCGACCTGCCCAGCGGCGGCGGCACCGACATCGAACTGGCCTTGAGCGAGGGCCTGCCGGCCCTGGCCCGCCAACCCACCAGCGTGCGCCACGCCGTGCTGCTGACCGATGGGCGCAGTTTCACGAACAACATGGCCAACTACGAGCGTCTGGTGCAGACGGCCCGTGACCAGCAGATCACCCTCTCCACCATTGCGATTGGCGAGGACGCCGATACCTCCTTGCTCGACCAGTTGGCCCGCTGGGGCGCCGGGCGCTACTACTTCGCCGATCGTCCCGAGGATATTCCCCGTCTCACCCTGCTGGAGAGCGAAATTGCCCGCTCGGCCCCAGTGGTCGAGGGCGCGGTCCAGCCCGCTCTCGATCGCCCGCACCCTATCGTGCGCGACTTCGCTCCCGCCGAATTGCCCGACCTTGCCGGCTACGTGGCCACCACCGCCCGTCCCGCCGCGGATGTGGTGCTGCGTTCCCCGGAAGATGACCCGCTGCTGGCCGCCTGGCAGTACGGGCTGGGCCGCGCCGTGGCCTGGACGCCGACCGCCGGCGCGCCGTGGGCCGCGGCCTGGACGCGCTGGGACGGCTTTGAACGCTTCTGGGCGCAGACGGTGCGCTACACCCT
Source organism: Chloroflexaceae bacterium (assembly GCA_034434655.1). GTDB lineage: Bacteria > Chloroflexota > Chloroflexia > Chloroflexales > Chloroflexaceae > JACAEO01. The sequence continues at coordinate 10,404 of DAOTYR010000042.1, read as the reverse complement.
GCCCGAACCCGACAGTGGCCCGCTCCAGGTGCGGATTGAGGCCCGTCCCGGCGGGGCGCGCCTGGTGGTGGACGCCCTGCAGCCGGGGGGCGCCCCGCTCGACCTGGCGACGGTGAACGCGCGGGTCACTTTGCCCGGCGGCGAGCAGCGCGCCTTCGATGTGCCGCAGACCGCCCCCGGTCGCTACACGCAGGATCTGGTGCTGCCCGCGCCAGGGGCCTACCTGGTCTCGGTGGCCCTGGTCCACGAGGGTGGCCGGCAACAGCGTGAGGTGGGCTTTGTGCAGCCCGTCGCGCCGGAGTATCGCCAGCAGGGTGATCCCGCCGAAGGGCGGGCGTTGCTGGAGGCCATTGCCGCGGCTACCGGCGGGGCGGTGCTGGCCGACCTGGGGCAGGCGGGGACGCCGGCCACAGGGGCCCTGGATGCGCCCGAGGGACTGTGGCCCTGGCTGCTGGGCCTGGCGCTCGGCCTGTGGGTGCTGGAGATCGCCGTGCGGCGCGGGGTCTTCGTGCGCTCGTGATGCAGGCCGTGATTGATTCTCTGATCCGCCAGGCCATCGCCGGGCAGGTGTTTCCGGGCGCTGTGGTGCTGGTGGCCCGCGAGGGGGCGCGGCTGCACTACGCCGCCTATGGCGCCACGATGTACGCCGCGCCGGGGTCGCGTCCCCTGACCCCGGACGACATCTTCGATATCGCCTCGCTCACCAAGGTCTTCACTGCCAGCGCCGCCCTGGCGCTCTACGACGCCGGCGCCCTCGACCTGGAGGCCCCGGCGCGCCGCTACCTGCCGCGCCTGCGCGCCGAGCAGGTGCTGGTGCGCCACCTGCTGACCCACACCTCGGGGCTGGAGGCGCGGCTCTCGGTGTTGCGCGCCCTTGGCCCGGAGGGCATTCGCGCCGCCGTGTACGGAGCCGCGCCCGCGCGCCCGCCGGGCAGCGTCGTGGCCTACACCAACATCAACAGCTTCTTGCTGGGTGAAGTGGTGAGTGCGCTGGCCGGCATGCCGCTCGACGCGGCCATCCGCAGGTTGATCCTCGAGCCGCTGGGGATGCGCGAAACCGGCTTCTGCCCGCCCCCGGAACTCCGGGCGCGCATTCCGCCGACGGAGGTCGAACCGGACTGGCGCGGCCTGGTCCACGGCGTGGTGCACGACGAAAGCGCGTATGCCCTGGGGGGCGTGGCGGGCCATGCGGGCTTGTTCAGCACGGCGAGCGACCTGGAGCGGCTGCTGCGCATGTGGTTGCAGGGAGGCGCGTGGGAGGGGCGCCAGGTGTTGCGCGAGGCCACGGTGGCCGCGGCGCTGCGCGACTATACCGGGGCCTTGCCGGCGTTGAGCGGGGCGTCCACGCGGACGGGCCTGGGCTGGATGCTCGACCGGGCGAACTTCATGGGCGCGGCGCCGGCGGGGAGCTTTGGCCACACCGGTTTCACCGGGCCGGCAATCGTGGGCGTGCCCGCGCGGGGCCTGGCCTTCGTGCTGCTCAGCAACCGCACCTACCCCAGGCGCACGCCGCCGCCGTACCGGCATCATGCGGTAACGGCGGCGGTGCTGGAGGCGGCACGAACGTGAACACGGGGGAACCAGGTTCCCCCATACCCCCGCCCGCGGGACGGTCTGGGCGGGCTACGCCCTCAAGCAGGGGTATGGGGGAAACCAGGTTTGCCCCATCCTCTCACCCGGCTGGGAGGGTCTGGGAGGGCGCAGCCCTCCCAGGAACAACTTATCTTCATCCTATTCGTGTGCGGCGTAGCCGCGCGGGGGGCCGCCCCCGCGGCAGCGCGCGGCCAGGGGTGAGACGAGTTTACCCGAACCGCCCGGAGACATACTCCTCGGTGCGCTTGTCGCTGGGGTTCTGAAAAACCTTTGAAGTGACATCGTACTCGATCAGTTCCCCGGCGCGATCTTCCTTGTCCATCAAGAAAAATGCCGTGTAATCGGACACGCGGGCCGCCTGCTGCATATTGTGGGTCACAATCACTATCGTGTAGCGTTGCCGCAGTTCGAGCATCAACTCCTCGATCTTGAGGGTAGAGATCGGGTCGAGGGCCGAGCACGGCTCGTCCATCAGGATCACCTCGGGCTGCACGGCGATGGCCCGGGCGATGCAGAGGCGCTGCTGCTGGCCGCCGGAGAGCGACAGACCGCTCTGGTTGAGCTTGTCCTTGACCTCGTCCCACAGAGCCGCTCCGAGGAGGGCGCGCTCAACCAGTTCGTCCATCTCGGCCTTGCTGCCCTTCCAGCCGTTAATCCGCGGGCCATAGGCGATGTTATCGTAGATGCTCTTGGGAAAGGGATTGGGCTTCTGGAACACCATGCCGATCTGACGCCGCACCTGCACCGCGTCCACATCGGGATCGTAGAGATTCTGGCCGTGGTAGAGCACCTCGCCCTCGGTGCGCGCGCCGGGGATAAGGTCATTCATGCGGTTGAAGGAACGCAGCACCGTAGACTTGCCGCACCCCGAGGGGCCGATCAGCGCGGTGATCTTGTTCCGTTCGATGCTGAAGGTCACATCCTTCACCGCCCGAAACGCGCCATAGTAGATATTCATGTTCCGCGTTTCGATCGCGTATTTCGTATCATTCATAGTTGTGGTGGTCATGTAGACACCCTCTTGGAGCGGAGATAGTTGCGGAGCCAGATCGCCGCGGCGTTCAGCGACAGCAGCAGAACGAGCAGGATAATAATGGCCGCGGCGGCAATCGCGCGAAACTCTTCCTGGGGCCGCGAGGTCCAGTTGTAGATCTGGAGCGGCAGGACGGTAAACTTGGAGAAGAGGCTGTCGGGGTCGGTAACGATGAACGTCGAGGCGCCGATCACGATCAGCGGGGCGGTCTCGCCGATGGCGCGGGAAATTGACAGGATCGTCCCGGTAAGAATGCCGGGCAGAGCATTGGGCAACACGATCTTCCAGACCGTCTGCCATTTGGTGGCCCCCAGGCCGTAGCTGGCCTGGCGCAGCGAACTGGGGACGGCGCGAATGGCTTCCTGGGAGGAGATAATCACCACCGGCAGGACGAGGAGCGACATCGTGAGGGCCGCCGACATAATCGTGCGTCCGTTGGCCGTGGTGGGGTCGGCATAGCCGAAAACGGCGCCGCTGGTAAACTGCTCGAGGGCGCGCACGAAGATCGCCAACCCCAGGATGCCATAGATAATTGATGGCACCCCCGAGAGATTGTAGATGTTCGTTTCAATCAGACCGGCGACGCGCTGGATGGCGTTGTTTGTCCAGCGTCCGGCGGGAACCCGTTCATCGAAGGGCTTATCGCTTTTATACTCTTCCAGATAGATCGCCGCGCCGACCCCCAGCGGGAACGAGATGAGCATGGTCAGCAGGAGGAGGAAGACCGTGCCCAGGATCGCGGTGCGGATGCCCGCCTCGACGGGTTTGCTCGACATCGGGTTGACGATAAAATCCCAGGACAGCCAGCTCTTGAAGATCAATTCGGCGCGAGGATGGCTCTCGCGCAGTTCGGCCTCGATGGCCGGGCGGTTGAAGAGGAACTCGTTGAGCGTGTAGACCGCGACGACCTCCGGCTTGATGATCTCGTCGTTAATGATATCGATCAGTTCCTCACGACTGCGTTCAGCCAGCGGCCTTTCCCGTTTGAGGTTCTGCAACACGCGCGAGCGCAGGTTCGTTTCCAGGATAGCGACAAGCTCCGCCTGAGAAAGTTGATCGAGCGGCCGTCCGTCGGTCAGTTCCTCTTCCTCGACCGCGTACTGCACTCCGATGCCGCCAAAGGCATCATTGACGATATTGTAGGCCAGCATCAGCAAAATAATGATACCGAAAACAGTGCTGGCCAGGAGAATGCCTTCCCAGACCTTGCCGCGGCGCTGGCGCCCGTTGACGTTCTGACGGGCGGCCTCGCCTTCGGGCAGCATGCCAACCGACTGGCTCTCCGGCCGTAGCGATTCGCTGCGCATCAGTCGTACACCTCCCGGAAGCGCCGCACGATCCGGCGACTGGCGATGTTCAGCGCAAGAGTGATGAAGAAGAGCACCAGACCGATGGCGAAGATCGAGCGGTAGTCAACACTGCCATAGCTCAAGTCGCCCCCGGAGATGCGCGCGATATGGCCGGTCATCGTCTCCGCGGGTTCGAAGGGGTTCCAGGTCAGATTAGGGCTGGCGCCGGCCGCGAGGGCCACGACCATGGTTTCGCCGACGGCGCGCGACATCGCGACGATGCTGGCGGCGAGGATGCCTGACAGAGCCGCGGGGACGACGATCTTGATGGCCGTTTCCCACTTAGTGGCGCCGAGGCCGAAACTGGCCTGCCGGAGGCTGCCGGGGACGGCGCTCAGGGCGTCTTCGCTCAGCGTGGCGATGATGGGCGTAATAAGGATGCCCACCACCAGGCCCGCCGACAGCATGTTGTAGACCGCAACGACATCTTTGCCCAACATGCCGCGCAGAATGGGGGTCACAAACGTGAGGGCGAAGAAGCCGTAGACCACGGTGGGGATGCCGGCCAGCAATTCAATGACCGGCTTGAGGATGGCCCGGGCGCGTTCCGAGGCGTATTCGCTCAGATAGATCGCCATGCCCAGCCCCAGGGGAACGGCTACGAGCATGGCGATGAAACTGATGACCAGCGTAGCGTTGACGAGGGGCAAGACGCCGAACTCGCCGATGCGCGGCTGCCAGACGGTGCCGGTAAAGAACTCGAACAGGGTCACTGCGGGATCGGCGAAAAACGAGAGTGACTCTTGAAACAACACATACACGATAGCAATGGTGGTGAAAATCGAAATAAATCCACAAACGAAGAGTACGGTCTGAATGATCGATTCGCCGAGCCGGGGGCGTTTCCGCAGGTCTATGGTTTGGGAAACACCCACGGAGAGCGCCGCGCGCTGCTCGACTTTGGCCTGGGCCTGATCTGCCATGCGGTTTGTCCTCGGGTTTTTTGTTGTCTGCTGTACAGCCTGTCCGGATAGCCAGTGATTGGTTTCTGGGGGCCTCGCAGGGTGCGCAACCCGCTTGCCCTACAAGGGGCGTGGGGAAACCAGGTTTCCCCACGCTCCCCCAAGCGATCGCTTCCCGCCGGGGCGGGGCGAGGAGGCGCAGCCTCCTCATCATTGCCCCTGTTCCCTGCCCGCGGAGGCCAGGAGGCCGGCTGAGCCGCCGACGCTCTTACCGCGGGCGAGGAGGCGACTGTATACTTCCCGTTATGGATGACGAGGTGTCAGACGTTCTCGTCACCGTTACCTGTTTCACCACCTACTTCTTCTGCGCGTCGAGCCAGTTCTGACGCGCCACGTTCAGGGCCTCGGCGCTGGCCGGGAAGTAGCCCACCTCCAGAACCTCTTCGTTGACGTAGGTCAGGTAGAAGTTGATGAAGGCGTTGACCTGGGGCTTCTCCTGCATGATCTTGGCATCGGAGTAAATGAAGAGCGGGCGGGCCAGCGGGTACGTGCCGCCCTCAGCAGTCTCCTCGGTCGGCTCGACGCCTTCGATCTTGATGGCGCGCAGCTTGCCGCGATCCGAGGCGTAGTAGGCGTAACCGAAGTAGCCAATCGCGTAGGGAGAGCCTTCAACGCCCTTGGCCAGAACGTTGTCGTCCTCCGAGAGCTGGGGATTGGCGGACAGGATGGGCTGCGGGTCCTTCTTGAAGATCTCTTCGACGAAGTAGTCGAAGGTGCCGGAGTCGGTGCCAGGGCTGAAGAGCTGAATAGGCTGATCGGGGAAGCTGGGATCAACCTCGCTCCACTTCTTGACCTTGCCCGAGAAGATGTCGGCGAGTTGCGCCTTCGTCAGGTTCTCGAGGAAGTCATTCTCGGCGCTGACCACCACCGCGAGGGCATCGGTGCCGACGCGGAACTCGATCGGGGTGCGTCCGATGGCCTTGCAATTCTCCACTTCTTCGCTCTTGATCGGGCGGGAAGCGTTGGAGATATCGGTTTCACCGGCCTTGCAGAAGCGCTCAAAGCCAGCGCCGGTGCCGATGCTGTCAATGGTGATCTGGCCCTTGAAGCCGTCCCGGGTGAAAAGTTCGGCCATCCGCTCGGTCAGCGGGTAGACGGTCGAGGAGCCGGCGATGATAATATTGCCGCTCACCGCAGCGGGATTAACTTCGGGCAGGGGGATCAGTTCTCCGCCCGCAGGCGCGGTGGTCGGCGCGGGGGCCGCGGTGGGCGCCGCCGTGGCAGCGGGAGCGGCCGTTGGCGCCGCGGTGGGCGCCGGTGGCGCGGTAGGCGCCGGAGCTTCTGTAGCCTGCGCAGCCGGGGCGGTGGTCGGCGCGGTGGTCGTGCCACCGCCGCAGGCCGCCAGGATGGGCAGGAGCAGCGCAAACGCCAGCAGGGCCGTCAGGGTGCGAACACGAGACATAGCCATAACCTCCACTAAGTTATCGTTGCGGAACACCCCTGTGATGTGCCGCGTCCGTGGCGCGAGCATCCTGTACCGCGACGCAGCCGATACCGGCTTTCGGAACATGTCTCTCCGGGACATCGGCAACATGGCCTTCCGGTTGTGATGCTCACACCAGCAACGGTATCTTAGTGGTTTCAGATTAAATGTCGCGCAAGTATGTATTAAGTTTACGTTAAGAACCTGGCTGGATACCAGGTTGTCCAAATACTAACGTGAAAATAGCCTGCTCACCTACGCGCATGCGGCGCCGCAGCCCCCCTCCCAACCTCCCCCCGCTGAGGGGAGGAGCCGGACTCCCTCCCCCCAGCGGGGGGAGGGCTGGGGAGGGGGGGCAGTCACCGTGCCCGCGGAGACGCGACGCGGGCGGGCCGCCCGCGCTCCCAGGCCATGTTCATCGGGCGGTGTGCGCCCCGCGCATGGGGCCTAACGTGAACATAAGCCCTCGGCGAGGGGTGTGGGGAAACCGGGTTTCCCCATGCCCCCACCCGCGGGAGGGTTTGGGAGGGCTTCGCCCTCCCAAGAACAACTTTTTTCATCGTGGCAGTGTGCGGCGCAGCCGCATGGACGGCTGAGGTGATCATGGGGGAACCAGGTTCTCCCATATCCCTGCCCGCAGGAGGGTTTGGGAGGGCTATGCCCTCAAGCAGGGGGATGGGGAAACCCGGTTTCCCCATCCCCTCACCCCCCGGGAGGGCGCAGCCCTCCCAGGGCATTCCGGTTGGCGCGCGGCGCAGCCGCCGCACAGGCGGCTGGTGTGCATACCCTGAACATTCCCTGTGTTGCGGCCTCTCCCATTGACGCAACCATTTCCGGCACTATAATCTGTTCTTAACGAACCCCCTTTCCAGGCAGCGCCTGCCAGCGGTGTGACCAGAAGATGTGGAAAGGGGGCCAGCGCCGGGCATGCCCGGCGCGTATTCCACTCCCGCCTGGCGGGTACGGGGCGCGCGCCCCGCGGAAGCTGGTCACATCATCAAGGCGGCGCGTCGGACACGTCGAGGAGGACAGCCATGCGACCGTACGGACCGGAAAGGATACACAACATCGGCATATTCGGTCACCTCGGCAGCGGCAAGACAACGCTGGCCGAGGCGATGCTGATGACCGCACACGCCATCCCGCGCATGGGGCGCGTCGAAGATGGGTCAACCGTGAGTGATTTCGACCCCGACGAGCACCGCCGCGGGATGTCTGTTTCCCTCTCCGTGCTCCCCCTCGAGTGGCATGATGACAAAATCAATCTGATTGACACTCCCGGCTTCGCCGATTTCGCCGGCGATATCGCCGCGGCGATGCGCGTGGTGGACGGCGCGGTGATCGTGCTCGACGCCGCCGCGGGTGTCGAAGTCGGCACCGAACTGGTCTGGGAGATGGCCGTTCAACAGCGGGTGCCGCGTATCTTGTTCGTCAATAAGCTTGATCGCGAGAACGCCAATTTTTACCGGGTGATCGAACAGGCCCGCGAGCGCCTCGATGCTGCGGTGATCCCGATGCAGATCCCCATCGGGGCCGGCAAGGACTTTCAGGGCATTATCTCGCTGCGGCAGCAACGCGCCTGGATGATCTCGCCCAACCATAATGGCGACTTTATCGAGGCCGACGTGCCCGCCGAACTCGACGCCCTGATGCACGAGTGGCGCACCGCGCTGATCGACCGCATCGCGGCCACCAATGACGAATTGATCGAGCGCTACCTGGAGGGCGGCGAAGATGCCCTGACCCGCGAGGAGTTGCTGGTGGGCCTGCGCGCCGGTATCGCCGACGGCTCGATTGTGCCGGTCTTCTGTGGCTCGGCGCTGGAAGTGGCCGGTATCCAGCAGTTGCTCAACGGCATCGTGGATAGTATCCCCTCCGCCGCGCGCCAGGAGGTGGTGGCCACCGATCTGGCCAGCGGCGAACTGGTCACCCTCCAGCCCGCCGCCGACGCCCCGGTTACCGCCCTGGTCTTCAAGACCATCGCCGACACCTACGGCAAGATCAGCTACTTCCGCGTGTACTCCGGCCAGGTGCGGGCCAACTCGACCCTGGTGAACAGCCGCACCCGCAAGGAAGAGCGCGTCGGCCACGTCTACAGCGTCTTCGGCAAGGAGCAGCGCGACGTGGAGAGCGTTGGCCCCGGCGACATCGGCATGATCACCAAGCTCGCCGAAACCTCCACCAACGATACCCTCTGCGCTCCGGGCCGCGCCCTGCAACTCGAGCCGATCGCCTTCCCCGCCCCGGCGTTTATCGCCACGGTCAAACCGCGCAGCCGCGCCGACCTCGATAAGCTCGGCGCCGCCCTCAGCCGGATGGTCGAGGAAGATCCCACCCTGGTCGTCTCCCGCGACCCGCAGACCGGCGAGACCCTCCTGGCCGGCCTGGGCGAGAGCCACCTGCAGATCATCGCCGAGCGCATGAAGCGCAAGTTCGACGTGAACATTGATATTGACCTGCCGCGGGTGCCCTACCGCGAGGCCATCCGGGGCCGCGCCGAGGCCCAGTACCGCCATAAGAAGCAGACCGGCGGCGCCGGGCAGTTCGCCGATGTGGCGCTGCGGGTCGAGCCGCTGGAGCCTGACCCGAACCGCGAGGACCCGCTGGAGTTTGTCAATGAGATTGTGGGCGGGGTGATCTCCAAGGGCTTTATGCCGGCCATCGAGAAGGGCGTGCGCGAGGCCATGGCCGAGGGCCTGCTCTCGGGCAGCCCGATCAGCAATGTGCGCGTGGCCGTCTTCGATGGCAAGGAACACCCGGTCGACTCGAAGGAAATCGCCTTCAAGATCGCCGGCAAGGAGGCCTTCAAACTGGCCGCGCAGAAGGCCGGGGTGTACATCATGGAGCCTATCTACACCCTGGAGATCGTCGTGCCCGATCAGTACGCCGGCGACATTATGAGCGACATGAGTTCGCGGCGCGGGCGGGTGCTCGGCATGATGCCCGCGGGTCACGGCCGCACGGTGATCAGCGCCCAGGCGCCCCTCGCCGAGGTGCAGCGCTATGTCACCGACCTCCGCGCGTTGACGCAGGCGCGCGGGCGCTTCTCGATGCGCTTCTCGCACTACGAGGAGGTGCCCGGGCATCTGGTTGACACGATCATCGCCCAGCACAAGAAAGAAGTCGAAGCCGCCAACGCCCATTGACGGCCCTTCAGCCTCAGACCCCTATGCGGCTCGCGCCGCGCACCGACGGGATGAACATCCTTCCTGGGAGGGCGCAGCCCTCCCAGACCCTCCCACCGGGTGGGGGGATGGGGAACCCGGCTTCCCCATGCCCTTGCGGGGCGGGGGCGTGGGGAAAGCCGGTTTCCCCACACCCCTGCGTGAGGGCGAGGCCCTCCCACATCCTCCCACCGGGTGGGGACGTGGGGAAACCCGGTTTCCCCACGCCCCTGCGTGAGGGCGAGGCCTTCCCACACCCTCCCACCGGGTGGGGGGATGGGGGAACCCGGTTTCCCCATCCCCCTGCGTGCGGGCCAGGCCCTCCCGCGGGCGGGGGGATGGGGAAACCGGGTTGCCCCGTGTTCACGTTCGTTGCGAACCATACCCCTTCAGGATACCGATGGATTGTGAAGAGAGTATGAACAGGCGTAGGAGGGATTCGGCAACCCCTGACGGGCTATACCGGCGGCCAGGGCACATTGGGCCCCGGACCGGGCGGCGGAAAGACGCCGGTCGTGAGCAGGTGGTCAAGGCGGCGTCGCAGGGCGCGGACCTCGACCTTATCCAGCAAATCGCCGAGGGTCTGGGCGACGGCGTCGCCGGCATCGAGCCGGGCGCGGAAGGCGCGCAGGGCGGCGATCACCTCGGGAGGCAAGGCCTGGCCCACGAAATCCCACAGCACGGTGCGCAGCTTCGGTTCGTGGTGAAAGCAGATCCCATGGTCAATGGCCCAGAGCCGCCCGTCGAGGCCCTTGAGGGCGTGGCCGCTCTTGCGATCGGCATTGTTGATCAGGCAATCGAAGGCGCACAGCCGCCGGATGGTTGGCTCATAGCCCTCTTCCTTGAGCATGGTGAAGAGGTGCGCATCCTCGTCATTGGC